>JANOHH010000247.1:0-11663 GCA_031406395.1 Verrucomicrobiota bacterium
ACATGAGAACAGCATCAACGATTCGCACTTTTACCCGTTTAGCAACTTGAGGACCTATGACCGGCGTTGGCTGGATGCGCCCTCGGGTCGGCATGGCAACGCCGCCGGCTTCACCTTCGCCGACGGGCATTCCGAGATTCACAAATGGGTGGATAGCGACCTAACCAAGATCAAAGGCGGTGGCGGCGTTGTGGAGCCCAATGATATCAGCTGGTTGCCGAATGCCGGCCCCCGCGACCACGCCTGGTTCACGAATCACGTCGCACCGTTCAAATGACCCGGTTTCAGTAAGGTCCTTGGCGGCCCAGACCGGCGATCGAACAATTTCTGATGCCGCATAAATACCACCCATGCAGTGCCAGCCTCCGCAACGACCGCAACTCGACTCCGCCGCCAACCAGCGAAGTTTGAAGCAGCTCATTCTGCTTTCAATTTGGTTCTCATCTCGCTCCCCTGGTTTGTGACACCCAACCTAGGCCCTAAGTCTGGGGTTGAGGCGAGTCAACACGGGTTTCAGATTCAACCGTCCGCATTGAATCAGACACTGTTGAGAGGCACGCAAGCCGCGACCATCGCCAGCTCGACATCAATGCCCGCCGCCTCGGTCAGGATCCATCGCGAACGCATCCCCGATAGCCCGCCATCGCTCGCCGTGGCGATCTGGCGAGTCAGGCTTGCTCCGAATAGGTGTCGGAAGTAAATTCACTCTCAATGAAATTTCCACTACTGCTCGGGTTGACCAGTCTTACCGTTGCCCTTGCAGCACGGGCAGCAGAGCAACAACCTACATTGCCGCTGGGCAGCTCGGCGCCCGACTTCAATCTGCCGGGCGTGGACGATCGCCATTGGGCGCTCAAGGATTTTGCCGACGCGAAGGTGCTCGTGGTTATTTTCACCTGCAACCATTGTCCCACAGCGCAATATTACGAGGAACGCATCAAGCAGATGGTCAGCGATTACCAGGGCCGGGGAGTGGCCGTCGTCGGCATCAGCCCCAACGACCCAAAATCCGTCCGGCTGGATGAACTGGGTTGGACCGACCTGAGCGACACGTTCGAGGAAATGAAGCTCCGCGCCAAGGGTCGCGCCTTCAATTTCCCCTACCTCTACGACGGCGACACCGAGACCGTCTCCAAAGCCTACGGGCCGGTGGTCACCCCGCATGCCTTTGTCTTCGACGCCACGCGCAAGTTGCGTTACGTCGGCGCGATTGACGACTCGGAGCGCGTGGCCAAAGTCACCAAGCATCATCTTCGCGCTGCCCTGGACGCCCTGCTCGCGGGCCAGGAACCACCCGTGGCCCAGACCAAAGTCGTCGGCTGTTCCGTAAAATGGGCGGGCAAGGAAGACGCCGTGAAAGCCTACCTGGCCAAGCTCGCCGCCGAGCCGGTGACCCTCGTGCGGGCCGACACCAACGCGCTCCGAGCTTTGCGCCAGAACGACTCCGGGAAATTCCGCCTCGTAAACTTCTGGGCGACGTGGTGTGCGCCCTGCGTGGCGGAGTTCGATGAATTTGTCACCCTCAACCGCATGTATCGCCACCGGAACTTTGAACTCGTGCTCGTTTCCGTCAATCAACCGGACGAAGAAAAATCGGTGCAACAATTCCTGCAGAAGCATCAGGCCGCGAACAAAAACCTGATCTTCGGTTCCGCCGACCGCACGCCTTTGATCAACGCCTTCGATCCGGAATGGCAGGGCGAAGTGCCCTTGACCGTGCTGCTCAACCCGGAAGGCAAGGTGATCTATCGCGAATCCGGCAGCATTGATCCCCTGACCGTCCGCCGCGCCATCCTCCAGGCGCTAAACGAACGCAAACCGTGGTAGGCTGCCAGACGGGTATGACCCGAATCAGTTTATGAAAAGCAAATTCCAGAATCGTTACCGCCGAAACTGCTTCGGCGTTTTTGAGGACCGAGCGGCCAGATGGTTTCGTCCTAGGAATCGAGGGTTTTGTTCAATGCGATCACCGGGCGCTCGGGTAGCCTTTGCCCCATGTTCGATTCACTCCATTACCGACTGCGGGTTGCAACCACGACGATGGTGCCGTTGGTGGTTGCTGCTTTCACTTTGTGCCCTTCTCCCACAGCCGCCGTGGAAGCCAACCGGATGCCCGAAGTGAACTTCGCGTCTGAAGCGGCGTGCGCGGACCCGTTCAACGAGGTGACGATTGATGCCGTGTCTACCACGCCCGAAGGGAAGTCGCTGTACGTACCGGCATTCTGGGCCGGCGGCAAAATGGGGCACGTGCGCTATACCTCGGAACAGCCGAGCACGCACCGCTACCGCTCCGAATACAGCGACACAACCAATGCGAGTCAGTGGGGCGGTCGGACATCTGAAACCAACCGACTCACCGGCACGACCGATCTCCTGTCTGTGGCCGGCGGCGGCGGCATAATGGCCCATGCGCCCGGTCGGGTCGCCCACGACTGCGAAGTTGTTTTCAAAGGCGGTCAGGTCGGCCGCGATTCCTTTTTCTGCGACCACACTCACAAAAACACGAACCGAAAATGAAAACTCAACCCAGATCCAATCACCCACTCCCCGTCATCGCGTCGGTCTGCCTGCTCGCCACGAGCTTGGCAACCGATGCCGCCCCCCTGCCCCAGCTCAAGGTCAGCGACAACCATCGCTTCCTCGTCCAAGCGGACGGCCAGCCGTTCTTCTATCTCGGCGATACGACGTGGGAACTATTCCACCGCTTGAATCGCGAAGAAGCCATCCAGCTTTTGGAAAACCGCGCGGCCTTGAAGTTCAATGTGCTCCAATCCGTCGCGATCGCGGAACTCGAGGGCCACACCGACCCGAATCCGTATGGGCATCTGCCGTTCTTGAATCTGGATGTCACCCAGCCCGCCGTGAAGGACGGGCCGCAGAATGACTATTGGGACCATGTGGACTTCATCGTGAACGAGGCCAACCAGCGAGGTCTGTATATCGGCTTCCTGCCGACCTGGGGTCGCTTCTGGCACGATGCCAATCAAAATCGCAAGCCGCTCTTCACCGTCCCCAACGCCGAGGTGTACGGCGAGTGGCTGGGCAAACGCTACAAAGATGCGGGGCTGATTTGGATTCTCGGCGGCGACCGCGGCGTGGACAACGAGGAGCAGAAGGAAATCATTCGCGCCATGGCCCGCGGCCTCCGCAAGGGCGATGGTGGTGCGCACTTGATGACCTTCCATCCGCCCGGCGGCAATGGCTCCTCGACTTGGTTCCACAACGACGACTGGCTCGCTTTCAACATGCGGCAGAACGGCCACGTGGCCGAATTTACCGGCCGCTACGACACCACGCGTAAGGATTACGATCGGTTGCCCATCAAGCCCGTGGTGGACGGCGAGCCGATCTACGAAGATCACCCGGTTTCCTTCGATGCCAAGAAACTCGGCCATTCCATCGCGGCGGACGTGCGCCGTCCATTGTACTGGGATTTGTTCAGCGGTGCGTGCGGGCACACTTACGGCCATCACTCCGTCTGGCAGATGT
The DNA here is from genome assembly GCA_031406395.1 of Verrucomicrobiota bacterium. Taxonomy (GTDB): domain Bacteria; phylum Verrucomicrobiota; class Verrucomicrobiia; order Limisphaerales; family JADLHS01; genus JADLHS01. Next base: position 3,490 of record JANOHH010000247.1, read on the forward strand.
GGTCGCCCGGCAAGGGTCCGATCAACAATCCGATGATGCCCTGGTTCGAGGCCATCAACCAACCTGGCGCGGCCCAGATGCAGTACGCCCGCGCCCTCCTGGAGTCGCGGCCGTATTTGAGTCGCGTGCCCGACCAGGAGGTTCTGGCCGCAAATCCAATTCCTACCGCCATGCCGGGCGCGGGCCGATATCATTTCGCCGCCACCCGCGACGCGGACGGCAGTTACGCGATGGTTTACGCACCGGTCGGACGCAGCTTCAAGGTGCGCATGGACAAGCTCCCCGGCGCGAAAGTGAAAGCGTGGTGGTTCAACCCACGGGACGGCAAGACCACCGCCATCGGCACGTTTGAAAATCAGGGTGAGCGTGAGTTCACCCCGCCCGACCGGGGCGAAATGCTCGACTGGGTGCTCGTGCTGGACGACGCGGCCAAGAATTATCCGCCGCCGGGCATGCCAAACGTTTCCGCAAAATGAAAAGGCTTTTCCACATCCTAACCGGCTTCTTGATTTCGGCAGCCGTGCTGCACGCCGAGAACTGGCCGCAGTTTCGCGGTCCGACGCATCAGGGCCGCTCCACGGAAACCGGGCTGCCGCTGCACTGGAGCGCGACGAGTAACGTCGTGTGGAAAACCCCAATTCCCGGCGAGGCGTGGTCGTCGCCGATTGTCTGGAACGACCGCGTCTTCGTGACGACGGCCACCGACAACGGCCAGGCCTGCCGCGTATTGTCGCTGGACACGACAGCGGGAAGAATCCTCTGGGACAAGGTGGTTTTCCAACAGACACCGCGGCACAAGGAAGGTCGCAACAGCTACGCCACCTCCACGCCCGCGACCGATGGTGAGCGGGTCTATGCCTGCTTCGGCGATGGCAGTTTTGCGGCCCTCAACTTCGCCGGCGAAATCGTGTGGACGAATCGGGATTACCCGTTCTTTGGCCACCACGGTCTGGGGTCTTCGCCCATCCTGTATCGGGGACTGCTGATCATGGCACGCGACGGCAGCAGTGAAGGGGCCGATGAGAAGCTGGGCTGGCAGACGCCATGGGATCAGGCCCGCGTGCTGGCGCTCGACGTCAGGACTGGCAAGGAACGCTGGCAGGGCAAGCGCGGCCTTTCGCGCATTTCGCACGGGGTTCCAGCGATCTGGGAACACGACGGCAGGGCCGAGGTTGTCAGCGAAGCCGGCGATGTGGTTCAAGGCTTCGATGCGGAAACCGGCGCGCGGCTCTGGTCGAGCGAAGTGATTGGGGAAGGCAAAGTTCCTTCGACGGTGGTGGGCGATGGACTCGTCTTCACCGCCGGGGGCTGGGGCGGCAAGGACACCATCAAAGCCTTCCGGCTCGGCGGCCAAGGCGATCTCAAGGAGGCGCAGCTGGTCTGGGAGCAGAAAAAAAACATGCCCAAGGTGCCATCGTTACTCTATTTCAAACCGTATCTCTATGCCCTCACTGATGGGGGCGTGGCCGCGTGCCTGAAAGCCGACACCGGCGAACTGATCTGGCAGGAACGGATCAGTGGCAATTTCTCAGCCTCACCGGTCGCCGCCGGAGGCCGTATCTATTTTCTGGGCGACAATGGTGAGACCACGGTGATCGCGGCGGGGCCGGAGTTCAAAGTACTTGCCAAGAATCAGCTCGGAGGAAACGTCCAAGCCTCGTTGGCCATCGCGCAGCAGCGCCTTTTTATCCGCACGGCGGACAACCTTTACTGCATCGGCGGCAAATAGAATTCGAACAACCCGGATTTTTAAAATCTATGAAAGCACAAATCATCCTCACCCTTTTCGGGGCCGGCGGCAAAATGGGCTGCCGCGTCACGGATCACCTCAAACCCAACCCCGCTTATTCCGTCCGTTGCGTCGAAAACGGCAAGCGCGGTCTGGCCAGCCTGGCTGAACGCGGATTGACGGCGGTCCCGCGAGATGAGGCGTTGGCCGACGCCGACGTCGTGATTCTCGCATTGCCCGACCGCGTGTTGGGCGCCGTCGCCCGGGAAGTCGTTCCACGGTTGCGGCCCGCCGCGCTGCTCATGACCCTCGATCCTGCCGCGGCTCACGCCGGCGAAATCCCCGCCCGGCTGGACACCGGCTGCTTTGTCAGCCATCCGTGTCACCCGGATGTCTTCGATCATTTTCAGACGGACGCGGAGATCAATGACTTCTTCGGGGGCACGCACGCGCGGCAGGCCATCGTTTGCGCGCTCCTGCACGGCACGGAAGCGCATTACACGCTGGGCGAACAAGTCGCCCGCGACATCTACGCGCCGGTGACGCGGTCACATCGCATCACCGTCGAGCAAATGGCGATTCTCGAACCGGCGATGGCGGAAACCGTTGGGATCTGCTTGGTTCTGGCCCTGCGGGAAGCGTTGGAGGAAGCGGTGAAACGCGGGGTGCCGCGCGCCGCCGCGGAGGATTTCATGTATGGCCACGTCAAAGTTGAACTGGGCATCGCGTTCAGCCGCGTGAACTTTCCGTTCAGCGACGGCGCCAAGTTGATCGCGGAATTCGGCCGCCAGCATTTGTTGAAGCCGGATTGGAAAAAGCTCTTTGAGCCCCGTAGCGTGGCGGAGCAGGTGCAGGTCATTGTCTCGGGAAAACTGCCCACCACAACAGGCGCTTGATCATGCACCTCGGACTCGGCTCCTACACCTTTGCCTGGGCCATCGGCGTGCCGGGTCATCCGCCCGCGCGTCCGATGACCGCCTTCGATTTGCTCGAGGAAGCTGCGCGCCTCGAGGTGTCGCTCGTGCAAATCTGCGACAATCTCCCGCTCACAAAATTGTCCCCGGCGGAACTCGACCGTTTCGCCGCGCGCGCGTACGAATTGAACATCAAGGTGGAAGTGGGCACGCTGGGTCTCCATCCGCAAAATCTCCGGGCCTATCTCCAACTTGCGCGGCGCTTTGGCAGTTCCTTCGTGCGCGTGGTCGTGGATGCGAAAGGAGATGAACCGACGCCCGAGCAGGTGGTCGCCCGGTTGCGTCCGTTGCTGCCGGAGTTTGCCGCCGTCGGCGTTCGCCTGGCCATTGAGAATCATGATCGCTTTCGCAGTGGCATGCTGGCGCAGTTGGTCGAACAACTTGGAACGCACTCGGTCGGGATCTGTCTGGACACGGTGAATTCTTTCGGTTGCCTGGAAGGTACGGAGGTGGTGGTGGAAACCCTCGGTCGCTACACGCTTTCGCTGCACGTGAAAGATTTCACCATCCACCGCGTAAGTCACCGGATGGGTTTTGTGCTCGAGGGCTGCCCCGCCGGCCAGGGCCGGCTCGACGTGCCCTGGCTGCTGGGCCGGCTCGCCCATTGTCCGCAACCCTTCAACGCCATCCTTGAAACCTGGGTGACCCCCGGCGACACTCTGGATGAAACCATTGCCCGCGAAAGGGCTTGGACCGAAGCCGGGGTCGGTTATCTGCGCGGTTTGATTGCGAAATAAATTTCCCATATACTACAACCAGCCCTGATCTCTATGAAATTCATGAACCCACTTTCCACCACGCTGATCGGCCTGTGCTGGCTGCCGCTCTTGTTCCTCACCGGTTGCAGCAAAAGCCCAGACCCCGCGGGAGACGGCGGCGCCAAGCAACTCACGGTCGGAGTCGCCTTTGAAACCTTGCAAACGGAATACTGGGTCGCGGGTTTTGAAGCCCTCAAGGCCGAGCTGCAGAAGCGCAACATCAAGGTGGTGGAAGCCATCGCGGACGGCGACGCGAATCGCCAACTTCAGCAGATCCGCACCTTCATTACCCGCAAGGTGGACGGCATCGTGATGGTACCCAAAGACGCGCAAACTTGCATTCCGGCAATCAAGGCCGCGAACGAGGCGGGCATTCCTATCGTGCTGTTCAACCGCCCCGCCGCCGCCGCCGCCGGGGTGAAGTCCACCGCCATCGTGGCCGACAACCGCAAACTCACCCGCGAGACGGTGACCTTCATGATCGAGCAGGCGCGCAAAACCGGGAAGAAGCACAAGGCTCTGGTCATCATCGGGGATCTGGGCGACATCAACGCCATCGGCCGCAAGGATGGCTTTTACGACGCGGTGAAGGGACAAGACGCGGTCCTGGAGGTCGTGGCCGAAGTTCCGTCCGAATGGAATCAGGAGAAGGCCCGCGCCGGCGTGGTGAACGCGCTGCAAGCCAATCCCGATATTTCCTTCCTCTTCTCGTCTTCGGACTTTCTCTTCCCGTCCATTGTCGCGGCGCTCAAGTCCGCCAGCAAATACCACAAAATAGGCGAACCCGGCCACGTCTTTCTCGGCGGTTTCGACGGGGATGCGACCGCGTATCAAATGCTGGTGGAGGGTTATCTCGATGCGACCGGGGTGCAGGATGTTTATTTCGAGGCCGAGCAATCCGTGCAGGCATTGCTCGACCAAATGGCGAAGAAGGAGGTGTCCGCCTTGATTCTCGACCCTGGCTTTGTCATCCACCAAGGCAATCTGGCGGAAAAAAAGTCGCGCATGTGGGGCGCCAATGTGAGCAAGAAATAGAGACGCGATGACGGCCGCTGAAACTCCAAACCTGGCCGCCAAGCCTGCGGGCGCCTGGCAGTTCGTGCGGCGCGGGTTGCTCTCGGAGTATCTGGTGCTCTGGTTGAGCGTGGTTTATTTCGCGGTGCTCGCACCGTTCACGACGGGATTTGCATCGGGGTCCAATCTGCAAACCATCCTCGCCTACGCGCTGCCGATTCTGGTCGTCTCCGTCGGGTTGACCCTCGTGTTGATCATCGGCGGAATTGATCTGTCGGTGACATCCATTATTGCCCTGGCCAGCGTGGTCGGGGGAAAAATCATGAGTGCGGACGAAGGCTGGCTCGCCGGCAACGCGCTCGCCATTCCCGCTGGCCTGCTCGCGATGCTTCTGGTGGGCGCGACTCTCGGGGCGGTGAACGGATTCGCCGTCACGGTCTGCCGGATTCCTGCATTCATCGCCACGCTCACCACCATGATGTTCGTCAGCGGTCTGGCGATCTGGTTCATGCTGTCGCGCAAAATCGGCGGGCTGCCGCCCAACTTCTTGTTGCTTGGTCAGCAGCTCTGGATCGTGGCGGCGATCGCCGGGTTGGCCACCGGGCTCGCTCACATCGTGCTGGCCCGGACGCTTTACGGTCGCTGGCTTTACGCCATCGGCCACAACGCGCGGGCCGCCCTGGTTTCGGGGGTCCCCGTCCAACGGGTGATTTTTTTCACCTATATCGGGTGCGGACTGTTCGCCGGTCTGGCGGCCATCCTGCTCACCGCCGGCTTGGAAACCGGCAACCCCGAAATGGCGCGTGACAACCTGCTCGATATCGTGGGCGCCGTGGTCATCGGCGGAACGAGCCTCTACGGCGGCAAGGGCCGCGTCCTCGGCACAATGTTCGGCGTGCTGTTTCTCACCCTGGTGGACAATAGCCTCAATCTGCAGGGGTTGCATTTTTACACCATCACGATGATCAAAGGCGGCGTCATCCTAGCGGCGGCATTAACGGACGCGTTGCGGAATAAGCTGCTCGCGAGCCGATGATTGAATTCATCAAGATCGAAAAAAGCTTCTTCGGCGTCCAAGTGCTGAAGCGCGTGAGCTTTGCCGTGAAACCCTGCCAGACGGTCGGCATCGTCGGCGAAAACGGCGCGGGTAAATCCACGTTGATGAACATTCTGGGCGGCAACCTGCGCCCCGACGCCGGTGAGCTGCGTTTGAACGGCCAGCCGTACGCGCCGCAATCGCCGCGCGATGCCGAGCACGCCCGCGTGGCGTTTATCCATCAGGAGTTGAACCTGTTCGCCAACCTCACCATCGCGGAGAATATTTTCATTGGTGGTTTTCCCTGGCACGCCCGCTGGCTCCCGTTCATTGCTCGCCGGCAAATGTACGAGCGCACGCGCGAACTGCTGCGGGAAATGAACCTTGCCTATGCCCCGGATACGCCCCTTGAACGGCTCTCGTCCGGCGAACGCCAACTGGTCGAAATCGCCAAAGCACTCGCATTCGATGCCCGGCTCATCATCTTTGACGAACCGACGACGTCGCTCACGGCGCGCGAAACCGAGCGGCTCTTCGCCATCATGGGACAACTCCGTGAGCGCCATATCTCCATGGTTTACATTTCGCACAGCCTCGGGCACGTGCTGAAGCTTTGTGATGAAGTCGTGGTCTTGCGCGACGGCGCAGTGGTGGGAAATGAACCGGCTTCGCAGTTCACCCTGGAACGCATGGTGTCATTGATGGTCGGCCGCGCCATTACGCAATTGTTTCCCAAGCGCGACACCAAGTGGACCGGTAGCCGCCGACGTGAGGAGGCGGATTCACCGTCGAAAACAGATCAGAGTGTCCGCCTCGTTACCTCGGCGGCTACGATCGATCAAGTCGCCCTCGACGTTCGCGGTCTCACGCAGCCGGGAGTCGCGCGCGCCATCACCTTTCAATTGCACCGCGGCGAAATTCTCGGCGTGTCAGGCCTGATGGGCTCGGGCCGCTCGGAACTCGCGCGGATTCTTTTTGGGCTCGACCCGTGTGCTTCCGGTGAGATCCGATTGCATGGCGAACTGCTCAACGGTCTGCCGCCCCGGGATCGAATCGCGCGGGGGCTCGCCTTTCTCACCGAAGATCGCCGCGCCGAGGGGCTCTGCATGGAAGCGGCCATTGCCGACAATGTCGCGCTCGTCGCGTTACCGCGCTTCGTTCGCACCTGGGCCCGCTTTGTAAGCGCAGCCGATTCCCGCGCGGCTGTCGCCACGATCCGGCAGGCCGTGAAGCTGACCCCTTCCGCCCGGGACGAACAAGCGGTGAAAACTTTGAGCGGCGGTAACCAGCAAAAAGTTGTCCTGGCGAAGTGGCTTTTGAACGAGCCCAAGGTGTTCATTCTGGACGAACCAACGCGGGGTGTCGATGTGGGTGCGAAGCACGAAATCTATCGGCTGATCAACGAACTGGCCGCCCGCGGCTCGGCCGTCCTGATGATTTCCTCCGAGGTCGAGGAACTCATCGGGATGTGCGACCGGATTCTCGTGATGGGCGGCGGCGCCATTCGTGACACCGTCGCACCGCACCAATTTGACCGGGAACGAATCCTCCGCGCCGCCCTTCACGATGGCGCTCTCTCATGAACCGGCCCGCCACCACCAATTTGGGACTGCGCCTGCTGAATCAGTCTTCGCTGATTCTCTTTGCCTCGGTTTTGCTGCTCTTCGGCCTGTGGTCGCCCGTCTTTTTTCAACCCGCCAATGCGGTCAATATTCTCATTCAAACTTCATCCACCGGCATCCTCGCGGTCGGCATGACCTTCGTGTTGCTGACGGCTGGCGTGGATCTTTCGGTGGGCTCCATCATGTTCGTTGCGGTGGCCGTGGGCGGGAAACTGATTCTCGGCGGTTGGTCGCTGCCTGCCGTTTTGTTGGTGATGTTGGGGATCGGCGTGGTGTACGGCGCATTGAACGCGCTCTTCATCACCCGACTGGCAATTCTGGCGTTCATCGTCACCCTGGCGACGCGCTATTTCGGACGGGGCCTTGGCCTGCACATCACCGAAACGCGAGCGATGAACCTGCCGGAAGCTTTTTACGAGCTGGGCGCCGCGCGCATTGTCGGCGTGCCGCTGCCGGTGTTGATTTTCGGCGCCGTGGTACTGGCGGCGCATGTCACGCTGACACGCACCCCATTTGGCCGGCAGATTTACGCCGTTGGCGCCGATGCGGAAGCCGCGCGCAAAGCGGGGATCAACACCCGCACGGTGCTGTTCGGCGTGTATGTCATCTGCGGCTTTTGCGCCGCGGTGGCGGGGATCGTGTCCTTGTCGCAAGCCCCTACGGTCTCCCCCGGTTTCGGCAACAACCGTGAGTTCATGGCCATCGCGGCCGCGGTACTCGGCGGGACGAGTTTGTTTGGCGGCCGCGGTGCGGTGCTGCCCGGGACGGTGCTCGGCGCCGTGCTGATCCAGACCATCGAGAACGGCCTGAACATTCTCAATGTGAACCCGTATCTCTACCCGCTCATCACCAGCGGCGTGATCTTTGTGGCGGTGCTGCTGGATGCCGTTCGCAGCCAAATCCTGGCCCGCGTGAACCGCCGACGGATTTTCGTCGAGGCATGATCACGATCTTGTCAATTCTTGCTATTCTCTGTGTCCTCTCAATCTCTGTGCTAAGGCCCGGTGCCGGATTTTCAGCACAGAGTTTTGGAGGACACAG
>JANOHH010000263.1:0-1157 GCA_031406395.1 Verrucomicrobiota bacterium
ACCAAATCTTCGTAACGCTAAAGCAGTGGTTGCTCGGGGTGTTGGCGAATATCCTGCCGGGCGGATTGCTACCGGTCGTGTCGGCGCTGATTTCCATTGCGGCCATCATCGGTGTCTTTGCGACCTTGTTCGCGCTCATGACGATCATGGAGCGCAAGGGGCTTGGCCGGATTCAGAATCGCTACGGCCCCAACCGCGTCGGGCCGTTCGGTTTGCTTCAACCCGCGGCCGACGGGATCAAGGCGATCATCAAGGAAGACCTCGTTCCCCGCGCGGCGGACAAGGTTGTGCATCTGCTCGCCCCGGTGGTGCTCGTCATTCCCGCGTTGCTCGTTTATTCCGTTTTGCCCATCGGCCGCAACATGGTGGCAGTTGATTTCGATGCCGGGCTGTTGTTTTTCTTTGCCGTGGGCGCGGCATCCGAACTCGCGGTGTTCATGGCCGGTTGGTCGAGTCGCAACAAATACGCGCTCCTCGGTGCGATGCGTGCCGTCGCGCAAATGGTCAGCTACGAAATCCCGCTCATCCTTTCCACCGTCACCGTTGTCATGATCACCGGCACGCTCTCACCGTTGAAAATTGTCGAAGCGCAAGCGGGGCATAGCGGCTGGCTGCCGGATTGGTTTGTGTTCACGCCGTGGGGCTTCGCCGGGTTTGTCCTGTTCATGATTGCGGCCAACGCCGAGGCGAACCGCTCGCCGTTCGACTTGCCGGAAGGGGAATCCGAACTGGTGGCCGGCTATTTCACTGAATACTCCGGGTTCAAATTCGCGCTCTTCTTCCTGGCGGAATACCTCGGCCTGTTCGCCGTGAGCGGACTCGGCACCACGCTGTTCCTGGGCGGCTGGCAGGCCCCGTTCGCCGCGCTCGATTTCGTCCCGTCCTGGGCGTGGTTTTTCGTGAAATTACTCGGGTTGATCGTGGTGTTCATCTGGACCCGGGGCACGCTGCCGCGCCTGCGCGTGGATCAACTCATGAACTTCGCCTGGAAGTTCATGTTACCACTTGCGCTCATCAACTTGCTTACGGCGGCCGTGTGGCACTATATGCCGTCGGGCCTGCCGCGCTGGCTCGTTTGCGGCGCGCTCGTGACTGGTCCGTATCTGCTGCTGGGCCGCGGACTCATGGCGGGCAAGAATATTTCCAAACGCATTTAT
>JANOHH010000327.1:0-8299 GCA_031406395.1 Verrucomicrobiota bacterium
AGATCATTCCGCGCGGCGGCACGGACCTCGCCGCGGCGATTCATGAAACCGAAGCGGCGCTCGAAGGCAACGGCAACAATGAGCGCATCCTGGTGCTGCTCACCGACGGCGAAGACCTGGAAGGCAACGCGCTCGACGCGGCCCGCGCGGCGGCGAAGAGCGGGTTGAAGATTTTCACCGTCGGCGTCGGCAGTGCGAGCGGCGAATTGATTCCGACCGTGGACGAAACGGGTGGAACGCAGTTCACCAAGGACGCGTCCGGCCAGTTCGTAAAGTCGCGCCTCGACGAGTCGATGCTCAAGCAGATCGCCGAAGCAACGGGCGCGATGTACCAGCCGCTCGGCCAGCAGGCGCAGGGGCTGGAGGAAATCTATACCCAGGGTTTGGCGCAGTTCACCCGGCGGGAACTCGCGTCGCGGATGCAGAAAGTTGGCATCGAGCGCTTCCAATGGCCGTTGGCGCTCGGTCTGTTTTTCCTCGTCCTCGAGCCGCTCATCGGCCTCCGTCGGAACAAACGCGTGACGAAGCCCGCCGCCGCGCCGCGTCCCGCATTGGCCGCTTCGTGGAATCGCATGGCCCGCCCGGCGACCGCCACGGCGGCCCTGCTGTTGCTCGCCGTGGCCGGCTCCGCGCAGGCGTCCGTTGGCTCGGCGGAGAAGGCGTTCCAAAAGGGCGATTACTCCAAGGCGGAACAAGAATACCGGCAGGCTGCGACCAAGAACCCGGACAAACCGGTGTTGGCTTACAACCACGGCGCGGCCGCCTATAAGTCGGGTGGCTTCGATCAAGCCGCGGAGTCTTTCACCAAGGCGATGAAGAGCGACGACCTGACCTTGCAGCAGGACAATTATTACAACCTCGGCAATACGCAGTATCGGCTCGGCCAGAAAACCGAAAAGGCCAACGCCCAGGAAACCATCAAGACGTGGGAGCAGTCCGTCCAGTCCTATGAAGCCGCCTTGCAACTCAAGGCCGACGATGCGGACGCGAAATACAATTGCGACCTGGTGAAGCGCAAGCTGGAGGAGCTAAAGAAGCAAGAGCAACAAAAGCAGGATCAGCAAGACCAGCAACAGAACCAAGACCAGAAGAACCAGGATCAAAAAGATCAGGACCAGAAAAAGGACCAGCAAAATCAGCAGGACAAACAAGACCAGGGCAAGCAAGACGACGAGCAAGATCAGTCGGACAAACAGGACGGCAATTCCGGTCAACCGGATAAACAAGAACAGAAGAACGACAAAGCCCAGGACAAGCAGGATGACCAGCAAGCGAAGTCGGGCGCAGACAAGGATCAGAGCAAACCGGACGAGAAAAAAGACCCGCAGGACAAGGAAAAGCAGAATCCGGGTGAACAAGCCAAACCAGACGAGAAGCCGCAGGACAAACCGGACCAAGGCGCAGGCCAGCCGGACCAGCAGGAACAGGCGAACCAAAAGCCGGAACCGAAGAATCAAGGCGCCCAGGCTGGGCAAAAGCCGGACGAGAAGAAGAAAGACGGTCAACCGCAGCCCCGCAATCCGCAACCGAAGGAAAACGCGGAAGAGCAAGCGGACGCGCGTCCTGAGCCCGGCAAGATGTCGCGCGATGAAGCCAAACAGTTACTCGACTCGCTGAAGAGTGGCGACCGCAAGATGCCCTTGGCGCCCGCCACGCGGGGCACGGAAAGCGCGAAGAACGATGAACCGGTGAAGGATTGGTAAAGCACACGACGAGGATTGGCGTATGAAACATACTTTGAAACGAGCGGCCAGCATCACCATGGTAGTTCTGGCCACCCTCACGCTGGCGTGGGGCAAAGCGCCGAGCATCACTGCCACGTTGGAGCCGGCCGAGATCGCCGTGGGCGAGGCCGCGCAACTCACCGTGACCATTTCGGGCCGCGGCACGGACGAGCCGCAAATCCCGGCGGTGAACGGACTCGAGTTCCAACAGGTTGGCCAATCGAGCCAGGTTCAAGTCATCAACGGCGCGATGTCCGCCAACATCAATTACACCTACATCGTTGCGCCGACCCGCCCGGGCAACTTCACCATCCCGGCCATCAAAGTTGGCCGTGGAGCTGAAGCCGCCGTGTCGCAGCCCATTGTTTTGAAAGTCGGCGGAGGTGCCGGCGGCGGCGTGCCGGCGGGGAATCGCTTGAATCAAAGCGCTTTGCCCGCGCCCACGGTCAAGGGCGATGAGGAACAGATCAGCGCCGCGGAACAAAAAAGTTTCGGTTTTCTGCGGCTGGTCACCCCGCGGAATGAATTTTATGTGGGCGAAATGGTCCCGGTGGAACTGAAGGCCTACTTCCGCGACGGAGTGGAGCTACGGGTGGACGGCCTCCCCAAACTGAACAGCGACGCCTTCACGATGAATAAACTTGGCGATCAACCGATCTCCAGCCGGCAAGTGATCAACGGGGTGCGCTACGCGGTTTACACCTGGCCCACCGTCATCACCGCCGTGAAGGCCGGGGACTACGCGATGAGCGTCGAGATTCCCACCACCGTCACCGTGCGTCAGCAGGCGCAACGCTCCCGTTCGCGCCTGGGCAATCCGTTTGGCGATCCCTTCTTTGACGATGTGTTCAACAACTTCTTCGGCACCGCGAGGCAAAAGCAGATTGCGTTGAACAGCGAGCCGAACGCGGTAAACATTTTGTCGCTGCCGACCGAAAACCGCCCGGCCAGTTTCACGGGCGCCGTCGGCCAGTTCGATCTCGCCGCCGAAACCCCACCGACGCAAACCGCCGCCGGCGACCCGGTGACCCTCAAACTCAAGATCAGCGGCACCGGCAACTTTGATCGCGTAACGGCGCCCGCCGTTGAAAAGAGCGACGTGTGGAAGACTTACAAGCCGAGCGCGAAGTTTGAGCCGGGCGACAGCGCCGGCTTCTCCGGCGCCAAAAACTTCGAGCAGGCGTTGGTCCCAACGCAGACGGGCAAGCTGGAAATTCCCGCGCTCGAGTTCAGCTACTTCGACCCGGAGAAAAAACAGTACGTCACGAGAACAACCTCGTCGGCGAGCATCGAAGTCGCTCCCGGCCAGACGACGGCCACAACGGCGACACCCATCAAGACCCTGCCGACCTCGGTGTCAATTACCGCTTCTGTCACATCCGATCTCGCGCCCAACAAACTCACGCCCGGCCATTTCACCACGACGCTGCGCCCGCGGTTTTTGAATCCGTGGTTGGTGGCGGGCGCGCTGTTGCCTTCCGTCGTCGCGCTGCTCGCGTATTTCCTCCTCCGTCGCCGACAAAGGTTGGGCCGGGACCCGAAGCAAGCCCGCGTCGCGAATGCCCATCGGGCGCTGCGCTTGCAGCTGGAGACCATGGAACGCGCCGCCGCCCAGGGCGACACCGGGAATTTTTTCGCCGCCGCCTGTGCCGCGTTTCAAAACCTACTGGGCCTGCGTTGGAGTCTGCCACCCAAGACCATCACGTTGGCCGAGATCAACGCCCGCCTGAACGGCGAGGCCGATGGTTTGCGCACCATTTTTGGTCTGGCCGATGAAGCGATTTACACCGGCCGCGCCTTCGCGCCGGATGAGCTGCGTCGGTTGCAAGCGCTCGTAAACAATGAACTGCAAAAACTGGAGGCCCAATGAACTCGATCACCCGCCTGATCCTGCGCCGCGTCATTTCGGAAAACCTGACGTTGACTCCGCAAGTGCTCGAGGTCTTGAAAGAATGCGACGAGCATCATCCGCAGGCCGAGACGCCTGAAATTACCGCGAATGAACCGACGCCTCCGGCGGAGTCGTCCGACCGCGCCACCCCACCTGATGAAAAGCACTTGACCTTTGTGAATCCGCTGCCGGGCCGGTGGATTCGCCAAACCGAATGCGGCGTGGGCATTGCGCTGCTGCTGGCCGCCAGCCTGGCGCAAGCGGCGTCCAACCCCGGCGCTTTGGAAACTGCGAACAGCGCTTTCGCCCAGGGTAATTACACCGAAGCAGCGCACGGCTGCGAAACTATCATCAAACAACAAGGCTATTCCGCTCCCGTCCTGTTCAATCTGGCGAATGCCCAACAGCTTGACGGCCAACTTGGTCAAGCCATTCTCAATTACGAACGCGCCGCGCTGCTCAGTCCCAATGACCCGGACATTGCCGCGAATCTGAGTTCCGCCCGCCAGAAAGCTGGCATCGAGGTCGAGCGCCAATCACTGATCCAGAAGGCGGCACGGGCGCTGACCACGAACAGTTGGTTCGCTCTGGGCACGGCCGCGGTATTCCTCATCGTGGTTGCGCTGCCGCTCAAACACCTGCGATCGCAAGCGCGCCGAGGATTGAAATTCGGCAGCGCGCTGGCGGTGATTGCGTTCTTCTTTGCGGTGAGCTCGCTCGTGGTGCGCGGGACCGATTTACGCCGTGCAGTGGTGACGGCGTCCGCAGCGGTCGCTGGCGTTTCACCTGTGACGATGGCCCAACCGGTTTTCAAACTGCGTGCCGGTGAAATCGTGACGCTGCAGCAAACGCATGGCGACTTCGCGCTCATCCGCAATCACACTGGACACGAAGGTTGGGTCAAGCTCGGCGAAATCGCGCCCATCTTTCCGCCCAGCGCAACATTGCGCGGAACCTAAGAAGTTGGTTGACGTTGCGTTGACTGCGGGTCGTGCGCTCCGCCAATGGCATTCCAACCGGCACTCGTCATTCAGCAGTATTTCTGGTGTTCCGCGCCCAGTCACGCTCTCTTGGCATCACACCGCAATGAATTTTTCTTCCAACCTGGCCCGGGTTTAACCCATCATCACCCAACATGAAAACCGAGCCGTCCATCCCCACGCCAGCAATCAAGCTCCTTCCGTTTCGCCCTATTTTCGGCTGGTGCAGCGTGTTTGTCGTCGTTGGCACTCTGCACGCGGCGGACGTCGTACCGGTGACGATGTTGCAGCCCGCAGATGAACTCGAAGTCACGCTGTGGGCGGCCTCGCCGATGCTCAAGAATCCGACCAATCTGGACACGGACAAGGATGGCCGGCTCTGGGTGGCTGAGGGCGTGAACTACCGCAGCCATTACAATCGTCAGCCGGAGGGGGATCGCATCGTTGTGTTGGAAGACACCGATGGCGACGGTCACGCCGACAGGAGTTGGACTTTCGTTCAGGAGCCATTTCTCCGGGCGCCGATGGGCATCGCCGTCATGGACAACAAGATCGTGGTCTCCATGACCCCGGATCTGATTGTTTACACGGATGTGAATCGTGATATGAAGTTCGATCCGGCGGTGGACAAGCGCGAGGTGATTCTCACCGGCTTCAACGGCCGCTTGCACGATCACAGTCTGCATTCGGTAGCGTGCGGCCCGGACGGCCAATGGTATTGGAATGCCGGCAATCGCGGCGCGAAGTTCACCGACAAGTCCGGGAAGACTTTTCGCGTTGGTTGCCCCGATGACTCCAGCGACTTCGATTGGAAGCCGCGCGAGATTGCGGGCCTGCCCAGCGATGACGGACATGTCTACGTGGGTGGTTTTGCGGCGCGCATGAATCCGGATGGCTCGGCCGTCCAGGTCATCGGACATAATTTTCGCAACAGCTACGAGCAGACGTTCACGTCATTCGGTGATGTGTTTCAAAACGACAATGACGACCCGCCCGCTTGCCGGACCACGTTCCTCATGGAGTATGGCAACGCCGGTTACTTTTCGCCGGATGGCAAACGGTCATGGTCCGCTGACCGGCGGCCCGGTCAGAGTACGCCGATTGCGGAATGGCGGCAGGAAGATCCCGGCACGCTGCCGGCGGGCGACGTTTACGGCGGTGGATCGCCGACGGGCATCGCGTTCTATGAAGACGGGGCACTCGGCGAAAAGTATCGCGGCTTGTTGCTAAGTTGCGAGCCGGGCCGCAACACGGTCTTCGGCTATAATCCGCAACCGGCGGGTGCGGGTTGGAAGCTGGAGCGGTTCAATTTTCTCACGAGCAATCTGGAGGGCAATTATGCGGGCACGGATTTCAAGGGCGGCAGCGTATCGCCGGAGCTCAAGATCTCGTTCCGCCCGTCCGACGTGGTCGTGGGTGCGGACGGGGCGATCTACGTGGCCGATTGGTTCGATCCGCGCGTCGGGGGTCACAGCGATTTGGACGCGACGTTGTCCGGGGCTATTTACCGGATTGCCCCGAAGGGATTCAAACCGAAGATTGCAAAGTTCGATCCCGGCACGACCCGCGGGCAAATCGCGGCGCTCAAGAGTCCGGCGGTAAACGTGCGCAATGTTGGCTTTGAAAAACTCCGCGCGCAGGGATCAAAAGCGGTGTCGGCCGTCGCCAAGTTGCTGAAGGATGAAAACCCCTACTTTCGTGCCCGAGCCACTTGGCTTTTGTCGCAACTAGGCACGGCGGGAATCGCGAAAGTAGAGCCATTGCTGAAGAACGACGACGCGCAAATGCGAATCGTGGCATATCGCGCTTTGCGGCGGCAGAACTGGAAGTTGGACGAATTTTCGCGACGGCTGGCGGTGGATGCCTCGCCGGCGGTTCGCCGGGAAGTTGCCCTGGCTCAGCGCGATGTGCCTTTCGCGGTGTCGAGAGAGATCTTGTTCAACCTTGCCCGCGGCTACGACGGGGCGGACCGCACCTACCTGGAGGCTTTCGGAACGGGGTGTTGGGGCAAGGAATCCAAAGTGTTCGATCTGGTGGAGCGGGAATTGGGCACGGTCGATCCGTTGAAATGGTCCGCCAAGTTTGCGGGCATCGCGTGGCGCTTGCACCCGCCCCAAAGTGTGGCGGCCTTCAAAGCCCGCGCGCTGGCGCCAAGTCTTTCGCTCACGGAACGCAAAGCGGCGTTGGTCGCACTGGGTTACATTCCTGCCCGTGCCGCCGCCGAAGCCGTTGCCGATGTAGCCATGCAAACCACCGGCGACATTCGCACGGACGCGCTGTGGTGGTTGCTCAACGGGAAGGATCGTCAGTGGGTGGGCATGGCGGTGGCGGAGCGGCTTAAGCGTGATGGCATTTACGATCCGGAAACAATCGTTTTACAGGCGATCGTGGTTCCGGAGTTGCAACCCACCAAACTCCCGCCGCTGGCGGATTTGCTCAGCCTCAAGGGCGATGCCGTTCGGGGTAAACAAGTGGCCACGGCCTGCCTGACCTGTCACCGGATTGGCGGGGAAGGCACGGACTACGGGCCGGACATCACGGCGTTCGCCAAGATGCAGACGCGCGAGGTTGTTTTGCGTTCGATCCTCAATCCGTCGGCGGACATCTCCAGCGGCTTCGATGGCTCGGTGATCAAGCTCAAGGACGGCACAGAGATTCACGGACTGGTTCTTTCGGGCGGCGACCCGCTCATTGTGCGCTCCACCGCCGGGGTGACGCAAACCGTGCCGGCGGCCCGCGTCGAGTCCCGCAAACCGCTGGGCCGCTCGCTCATGTTGAGCGCGGACCAACTCGGGTTGGCGCCGCAAGATCTCGCCGATGTGCTGGCCTATCTGACACGCCCATGAACTCGTTCCCTGTCTTTTCGTCCCATACGCAAAGCCATCTGGATTCGTGAATACCTGGCGCTCGCCGTCATTCTGGTGGCGCTGGTGCTCTTGTTTGGGGCGTTGGACGTTTGCCACCGGCTCGAATGCAATAGCAACCCGCTACTCCGGCATTGATCCGCGTCCGGTCAAACTGTCGGCCTACGCACTGACAGGCGCGACCGCGGGATTGGGTGCGGCGTGCTGATCATCGCCACCTTGGAAGCGGGCCTCGCGCAGGTCGGCGCTTCCGAACCGGTGAAACGCCTGGTCACCGGCGCCGTGATCGTCCTCGCTATTCTCGCGGACGCCTGCCGACAGCGGGCGGCGGGGAAACCATTTCCGCTGTGGAAACGACTGCTGGGCCGAACAACCGTCGCGCCGGCAAAAACGTAATTCTGTTTATGAAAGCGTCCGCTTCATCCCGACCATCGTCGCCGCGCGTGGTCGTGGTCGGTTCGCTCAATGTGGATCTGATCGCGCAGGTTGAGCGATTGCCGGCTGCCGGGGAAACCGTGCCTGCCAGCGGCTTGTTGCGTCGCTTCGGCGGCAAAGGCGCAAACCAAGCCGTGGCGGCCGCCCGGCAAGGCGCGTCGGTGACGCTGGTCGGCTGCGTCGGAGATGATGCGGACGGCGCGGCCTATCGCGAACATCTCGTGCGTGAAGCGATTAACACCCGGACCGTCGGCAACATCCCGCACACACCAACCGGCACGGCGTTGATCGCCGTGGATCGGCGCGGACAGAATTGCACACAGGCACAAGCCGCCGTAGTAGCTGCATCTCAGCAATTGCATAATGCCGGTCGTGGATTGGCAGACCAGGGCAGGCCTGCTGCAG
>JANOHH010000335.1:0-10212 GCA_031406395.1 Verrucomicrobiota bacterium
CGCTCATCGGCTCGACGCAGAGACTAGCGGGGTCATCCTGCTCGCCAAGTCCAAACCCGCACTGGTGGCGCTTGCGAACCAGTTCGGCACCGATCAACCCCAGGCGAAATATGTTGCGCTCGCCCGGGGCGTGCCGCGTGCGGAGCAATTTGAAGTGGAAGCCAAAATCGCGCCGCACCCGCTCACGCCCGGGCTGATGCGCGTGGACTCGCGATTGGGCAAACGATCGAAATCTCTGGTCAGCGTCGTGGAAGCTTTTCGGGATTACGTGTGGCTGACCTGCCGGCCCGTCACGAACCGGACGCATCAGCTCCGCGTTCACCTGCGGCATACGGGCTTGCCCATCGTGGGCGATACGCTCTACGACGGAAAACCACTACTCCTCTCGCGGTTGAAGCGGGATTACCGCTTGAAGCCGGGCCGCGCGGAGCGCCCACTGCTGGCGCGCGTGGCGCTGCACTCCGAGGAGCTCACCCTCGCCCATCCCATCACCGGGGCCACCGTGACTTTCACCGCACCGCTGCCAAAAGATTTGCGCGTGGCATTGAAGTATTTGCGGGAGCATGGCGGAGCGAGCTTTGGCCGGCACCCCGTAAGCGACGACGAAGAGTTTTCCTCCGCGCCGAGTTGAGATCCGACGCACGAACCGTTGGCGTGTTGTTCAACTTCTTATCTGGTGGCGCGGACTTGCCAGTCCGAGGCATTCAACTGCTTTCGCGCTTTGATCTTCAACCGAAAATCGCCTTGGACATCTCGGTGGGTTGAGGCAAGCTGACTTTCAACCTTTGAATGAGAATACGCGACCGATATTTCTTGCGAATCCCCGCAGCCCTTGCCGCGTTCGTGGTCGGCCTGGGTGGCGCAATTAAAGCCGGTGAACTTCCTCCGCCCGCCACCCACAAGGTTGATTTTGCGAGGGAATTGCAGCCGCTTTTCACCGGACGTTGTTACGCTTGCCATGGGGCGAAGAAACAGGAGTCCGGTCTGCGCGTGGACAACCGGGTGGATTTGCTCAGGGGTGGGGATAACGGGCCGGCTGTCGTGACGGGGAAGAGTGCGGAGAGTGTTCTCGTTCGAGTGTTGG
Source organism: Verrucomicrobiota bacterium (assembly GCA_031406395.1). Classification (GTDB taxonomy): domain Bacteria; phylum Verrucomicrobiota; class Verrucomicrobiia; order Limisphaerales; family JADLHS01; genus JADLHS01. Next base: position 1,085 of record JANOHH010000335.1, read on the forward strand.
CGGGGACGCACCCCAACCTGGAACGGATGCCGAAGAAGAAAGAAAAACTCACGGACGAACAAATCGGCCTGGTGCGCGCGTGGATTGATCAAGGCGCGGCATGGGAGGAGGATCGTGCCGCCAAATTCAGCACGGCCACGAATCATTGGGCCTTTAAAGTTCCCGTGCGACCACCCGTGCCGAAACCGGCCAACCGGAAATGGCCGCGCACGCCGATTGATCATTTCATTCTCGCCAAGCTCACGGCCGAGAAACTCAAGCCCGCACCCGAGACGGACAAAATCACTCTGTTGCGCCGCTTGAGTCTCGATCTCACCGGCTTGCCGCCGACGATCGCAGAAGTGGATGCGTTCCTCGCGGACAAGGGTCCAAGCGCTTTTGAGAAGCAGGTCGAACGTCTCCTGGCATCGCCACATTACGGCGAACGGTGGGCGCGGCACTGGCTTGATGCCGCGCGTTACGCAGACTCGGATGGCTTCGAGAAGGACAAGCCCCGCTTCATCTGGGCGTATCGGGATTGGGTTGTCGCCGCGTTCAACCGGGACCTGCCGTACGACCAGTTCATCATCGAGCAAATCGCCGGCGATCTCCTGCCCAACCCAACGGCGGAGCAAATCGTTGCCACCGGTTTCTTGCGCAATTCGATGTTGAACGAGGAAGGGGGAGTGGATCCGGAACAGTTCCGCATGGAGACAATGTTCGACCGGATGGATTGCATCGGCAAAGGCGTGCTCGGGCTCACCATCCAATGCGCGCAGTGTCACAACCACAAGTTTGATCCCATCAGCCAATCGGAATATTACCGGTTGTTCGCATTTTTGAACAACGATCACGAAGCTTCCGCCGTCGTTTATCCCGGCGAACTGCAGATGCTCGTGGCAAACCTGTCCCGGCAGATGCGCGATCTGGAAGCGGGACTGCGGCATACCGCACCCGACTGGCAGGAGCGGATGAACCAATGGGAAGATACCGTCAAAAATGATCAACCGGAATGGTCCGTGGTTCGCTGCGTCAATGCCGGCGACAACGGCGAGCGTTTTTACCAATACGCTGACGGCTCGATTCGCGCGGCCAGTTATGCGCCGACCATCTGGACGGCGCATTTCCGAGGAACAAATAATTTGCCATCCATAGGCGCTTTCCAACTGGAACAGTTGACCGATCCCAACCTGCCGTGCGATGGCCCGGGCCGCTCCCTCAAAGGCATGGCCGCCCTGACGGAATTCCGGGTGGAAGCGGTGGACCTGCTGGACCGGACGAACAAGGTTTCGGTGAAATTCGTCAAGGCCACGGCGGACTTCAACAATGCTGAGAAAGAACTGGAGCCGGAGTTTTACGACAAGACGGACAAAAAACGGGTCTATGGCCCGGTCGAATTCGCCATTGATGGCAAGAGTGACACGGCTTGGGGAATCGACGCCGGGCCGGGTCGGCGCAATCAATCGCGCAAAGCCGTGTTCCTTCCCGAAACGTCGCTCGCGTTCACCAATGGCGTCGAGTTGAATTTTCGCTTGGAACAAAAACACGGCGGCTGGAACTCCGACGACAATCAAACCCACAACCTTGGCCGTTTCCGGCTCTGCGTGACGGGCGCAACGAACGTGGTCGCAGACCCGCTTCCGATTGGGGTGCGCGAGATTTTCCAAACACCCCGTGAGCAGCGCAGCCCCGCCCAGATCGCGAAGGTATTCAGTTACTGGCGCACGGTCGTGCCCGAGTTCAAAGCAACCAATGAAAAAATTGAGGCGCTTTGGAAACAGTGGCCGGCAGGCACGCCGACGCTCGCGCTCGTGGCGCGCAGGGGAAGCAGCGTCGGCGACGAGCGGCGCGCCACCCATGTGCTCAAACGCGGCGACTGGCTCAAGTCCGGCGACGAAGTGAACGCCGGCACGCCGGCGTTTCTGCACCCGCTGCCACCGGAGGCGGACGGCTCGCGCCTCACGCTGGCCCGCTGGCTGGTGGACCGTAAATCGCCAACAACGGCGCGGGCTTTCGTGAACCGCGTCTGGCAAAACTATTTTGGCGACGGATTGGTGATCACCCCTGAAGACTTCGGCGTGCGCTGTGAATTGCCATCGCACCCGGAACTGCTCGACTGGCTTGCGTGCGAATTCATGGATTCCGGCTGGAGCATCAAACATCTTCAACGGTTGATCGTGACCTCGACAACTTATCGCCAAGCCTCCCGCGTGACGCCGGAACTATACGCCAAAGACCCCTACAATCATCTGCTTGCCCGCGGCCCCCGCTTCCGCGTCGAAGGTGAAATTGTCCGCGACATTGCGCTCACCGCCAGCGGGCTGCTCAATCCGACCCTGGGGGGCCGCAGCGTTTACCCGCCCGCACCCGAATTTCTGTTTCAGCCCCCTGCCAGCTACGGCCCGAAAACCTGGAAGGAGGAAACCGGCCCCGAGCGGTATCGCCGCAGCCTGTATGTGTTCAAGTTTCGTTCGGCGCCATTTCCAATGCTACAAACGTTTGACGCGCCGAACGGCGATTTCTCCTGCGTGCGCCGCCAGCGCTCGAACACCCCATTGCAGGCGCTCGTCTCGCTGAACGAGCCGGTCTTCGTTGAATGCGCGCAGGCGCTGGCCCGCCAGACTCTGGCCGAAGGCGGCCAAACCGACGCCGACCGGATCGCGTATGCCTTCCGCCGCACATTGTCGCGCCCCCCAACGACGGACGAGAAGCAGGAATTGCTTTCACTGCTGCACAAGGAAAAGACTCGCATCGGCGCGGGTTGGGTGAATGTGAATGAACTTGCCACCGGCAAGAATGAACTACCCGCCAAACTTCCCGCGGGCACGACCCCAACGCAATTGGCGGCTTATACCGTCGTTTCGCGGGTGCTGCTGAATCTGGACGAGACGATTACCAAGGAGTAGCCATGAACTGCCAATCCCATCTCTATCACGGCCACGACCCCAAGCTCATCACGCGCCGCTGGTTTTTTGAACAATGCGGCGTGGGGCTCGGCGCCATCGCGCTTGGCTCGCTGTTCCAACAGAACGGCTGGGCCGCGCCGGCCGCGCTCGCCAATCCGCTCGCCCCGAAACAACCGCACTTTCCTGGCAAGGCCAAGCGCGTCATCTTCCTCTTCATGGCCGGGGCGCCGAGCCATCTGGAGTTGTTCGACAACAAACCCGCGCTCACCAAATGGAATGGCCAACCGCCACCGGCCGAACTCATCAAGGATTACCGTGCGGCGTTCATCAACCCCAACGCTGCCCTCCTCGGACCGAAGTTCAAGTTCGCCAAATACGGCCAGAGCGGCGCGGAGCTTTCGGAACTCCTGCCCCACCTGGCGGGCGTCGCCGACGACATCGCCATCGTGAAGTCCATGCACACCGACGCCTTCAATCATGCGCCGGCGCAGATCATGATGAGCACCGGCTCGCAGCAGTTCGGGCGGCCGAGCATCGGCGCGTGGACGACCTACGGCCTCGGTTGTGAAACGCAGGACTTGCCTTCGTTCGTGGTTTTCAGCACCGGCAACAAGGGGCCGAGCGGCGGCGCTTCGAATTGGGGGCCGGGCTTCCTGCCCTCGGAGCATCAGGGCGTCATGTTCCGTAGCGTTGGCGATCCGGTGCTGTATCTTTCAAATCCGAAAGGTGTGGATGAACAAATCCAGCGCGACTCGCTGGACGCGATCAAGCGACTGAATCAAAAACGTCTCGACGTCGTTGGCGATCCAGAAATTGCCACGCGCATCAACGCGTTTGAACTGGCGCACCGAATGCAACTCGCCGCGCCGGAGGTAATGGACATTTCCAAGGAATCCAAAGAAACACTTGAGATGTATGGTGCGGAACCCGGCAAAGGTTCCTTCGCCAATTCCTGCCTGCTCGCCCGTCGGCTGGTGGAAAAGGGTGTTCGCTTCGTCGAGATTTTTCACGAGTCTTGGGATCAGCACGGCAGCCTCGTCGCGGACCTGAAGAAAAATTGTCTGAAGACCGACCAGGCTTCTGCCGCGCTGATCAAGGACCTCAAGCAACGCGGCCTGCTCGAAGAAACGCTTGTGGTGTGGGGCGGAGAATTTGGCCGCACACCGATGGTGCAAGGCGGCGGGGACGACGGGCGCGATCATCATCCGAATTGTTTCACCATGTGGCTGGCCGGCGGCGGGGTAAAGCCCGGTCTCACGTTGGGCGAATCAGACGAATTCGGATTCAACGCCACGCAGGACAAAGTCCATGTGCATGATCTGCATGCGACCATCATGCATCTGCTGGGGTTCGATCACACCAAGCTCACGTATCGTTTCCAAGGCCGCGACTTCCGGCTGACCGATGTTCATGGCGAGGTTATGCACAAACTGCTGGCGTAAGCAGGTTCGATCGGTCACACGCGCCACTACGAAGACGAATCAGCCGGGCGGCCAGTTCATTTTGCGTCCGCCGAGGATATGGCAATGCAGGTGCGGCACCGCTTCGCCGGCGTCCCGACCGTTGTTGAATACGAGGCGGAAGCCATTTTGCGTCAGGCCCAATTTCCCGGCAACTTCGGCGGCTTTCAACAGCAGATGACCGAGCAGGGCCTGGTCTTCGGCCTCCGCTTCGGCGGCACGCGGAATGGGTTTCTTCGGGATCAAGAGGACATGCGTGGGCGCTTGCGGGGCGATGTCGTGGAAGGCGATGACCAGGTCGTCCTCATAAACAATCCGGGCCGGAATTTCACGGGCGATGATTTTCTCAAACAGGGTCTTGCTCATAGGTTGGTTTCGCGCGCAGCCCTATGCCGCGCTGGCTCCGCGGCCGCCGGGTTGTTACTCAACCATCAGCGCACAGGAGTCCCCTGCGGCTTCAGCCCTCACGCTGCGGCGTAGGAACTCGACGATCTGGTCGCGGAACTGTTCGCAGCGCGGACTCCAGCGTTGTGCGCCCAGCAACCGCTTCACGCAGCCACGCAGGCCGTGAAAGCAAATCACTCGCGGTGAGCGGTTGGCTTGTTCGCGAACCGAGGCGCGGAGGCGGGGAAAGAACACCAGTTCGCAGCCAGCCCCGGCCTCCTGCGCGAGCAATCGCAGGTCTTTCGCGGCTTTGCCCGCGTTGGTGGCGGTCAAATGCCCGGCGTCCAACTTCAGGCCCAGCCCGTGGAGTACGCTTTCAAACGCCGCCGCAAACTCCGCCATGGAAACAGTTTTGCGACCCAGATGGTATTTGAAGTAGTGAAAGACCGACGCGGCCGCGTGCTCGACGAAGTCCTGCTCGAACCAGACGCCAGCGCCATCGCTCAATTCGACGGAGATCGTTTCCGCCGAAAACGGCACGGATTCGCCCGAAGGCATTTGGAAAAGCAGGCAATCGGGGGCGAGCAGGATCATTCTTTGTTTTCCAGTTTCTTGACTTCCGACACGAAGTCCGTGGCTTCCTGAAAACGGCGATACACGCTGGCAAAGCGCACGTAGGCGACCTCGTCAATCCCCCGCAGGCCGTCCATGACCTGTTTGCCAATGAATTCCGCCGGGACTTCGTCCTCGAATTTGTTGTTCACCGCTTCTACGATTCGTTCGACGAGGTCCTCAATGATTTTCGGGCTGATGGGGCGTTTTTGGCACGCCTTCTTGACGCCGGAAAGCAGCTTGTCTTTGGAGAACTCTTCGCGTCGTCCGTCGCGCTTGACGATCATCATGCCCGGACGTTCGACTTCCTCATAAGTGGTGAAGCGATGCTCGCAAGCCGTACACTCGCGTCGGCGCCGGATGGTCGCGCCTTCGCGGGAAGCACGTGAATCAACTACCTTGTCGTCCTGACAGCCGCATTTGGGGCAACGCATAGAAAACCACAGCTAATTGTGGTGGCAAAGTTTTAACACGCTAAGGATTGCGGCGTCAAGCTTCTGAAAGTTCACAGGCTGTGATCGGAAGTCGCCTCAAATTGCTCTGGAATTTTCGGTGACTTATGCTGCGGCCACGGAGGCGAGGGGCACTTGGCACGTGACGCCGTCTGGACTAAATCTGCTCGAAATAGCGGCGGCGTTCCCAATCCGTGACGGCGCTTTCAAAGGCCTGGACTTCCAGCCGTGCCGTGTGGACGTAAAAATCCACCACACGCTCACCGAGGGCTTTGCGCGCGAGTTTGCTGCGGTCGAGCCGTTCCGCCGCTTCGCGGAGGGAGCCGGGCAGCGCGGGCAATATGGTGTCCTCGTAGGCGTTGCCGGTGTATTCCGGGCCACAATCGAGTCACTCTTCCACGCCAGCCAGGCCCGCGGCCATCATCGCCACGAAGGGCGCGCTCCGCCGGTCCGGGCGTTCATTTATCCGCCGGTTTTATGTGGGTGACTTTTATTTCTGAAACCGCGTGGTCGGCCCAAAACGTGACGGCGTAACGCCCAATCACTTTCACTTGAACGATCCGGCTGGCGTTGTCTGTTTCCGTAAAATCTCCGGCGGTGTTTGGGTTGTCAGCCAGGGAGCGGATAAATTTCATCACGCTTTCCCGTGGCGTTCCTGAGCGGGGTGCGGCGGCAAGTGCCTGTTCGTTGATGAAGACCGAGTAAGCCCGCATGGAACTTAAACGAGGCGGCGCTCGAACTCGTCCGGCGTCAGCCAGTGGGATTTGTCGGCGTCGTTGAGACGGTCGGTGACTTCGCGGTGATAACCGGCGTCGTGCGCGTAACGTAGCTGCAAGGTGTAGGAAATCAAATCCTCCTGCTGTTGTTCGTCCAGCAATGCTATTTCGCGTTTAATTTGCTCGAAACTCACAAATGAATTTTAGCCGATTATGAGTTTGGCGCAAGCGCCACCTTGCAATCCAGAAAGGGATCCCTCTGCCCGCCGTTAATGGACGGGCCGGCTCACGCCTAAATCTGCTCGAAATAGCGGCGACGTTCCCAATCGGTCACCGCACTTTCAAATGCCTGAACTTCCAGTCGGGCCGTGTGAACGTAAAAATCCACCACGCGGTTGCCAAAGGCTTTCCGCGCAAGTTTGCTGTGGTCAAGGCGGTCCGCCGCTTCGCGGAGGGATCCGGGCAGGGCCGGTAGCTTTGTGTCAATGTAGGCGTTACCAACGTATTCCGGGCCGCAATCGAGTTGTTCCTCCACGCCCGCCAGGCCGGCCGCCATCGTCGCTGCAAAAGCCAGATAGGGATTGGCATCCGCGCCCGGCATCCGGTTTTCGATGCGAAACGAATCGCCCTGGCCGACCACGCGGAAGCCGACTGTGCGATTGTCGCCGGACCACGCCATCCGGGTGGGCGCCCAACTGGCGGATTGATAGCGTTTGTAGGAATTGATGGTGGGCGCAAAGAAGTAGCCGAGCTCAGGCGCATATTTCATCAGCCCGCCAAGAAACTGGCGGAAACATTTCGTGCCGCCGGTCTTGGCATTCCAGAATAGATTCCTCCCCCCGCGCCAGAGGCTGAGGTGAATGTGGCAACTGCTCCCCACCTCGGTATGCCAGGGTTTGGCCATGAAGGTGATGGCTTTGCCCTGTTGCGCGGCGATCTCCTTGATGCCTTGCTTGAACAGGACATGCATGTCCGCCATCGCCAGCGGTTGATCATGCACGAAATTGATTTCATGCTGGCCCCGCCCCCATTCGCCCTTGCTGGATTCGACCGGCACGCGGGCGGCGGTCATCGAATTGCGCACGAATCGCAGGAGCGGTTCGTCGCGCGCCGGTTGCATCGTGTGGTAATCAATCCGATAATCGCTGGAGGGAATGAGATTTCGGTAATCGCCGACAAAGGCGTCGTGATAAGTCTGGTTGAAGAGGAAAAATTCCAGTTCGCTGGCGATGGCAGCGGTCCAGCCCTTCTTCGCCAACGCTTCGATCTGCTGTCGCAGGACGGAACGCGGCGCTTCGGCAACCCGCTGGCCGTCCGCTTGCAACGAATCACAGAGGACCAGCGCGGTCCCGGCCTGCCAGGGCAGCACGCGCAGCGTGGAAAAATCCGGCCGCATCTCGAAATCCCCGAAGCCCTTGTCCCAGTTGGCCAATTGGAAGCCGTCAAGCGGGTCCATCTCGAGGTTCACCGTGAGGAGATAACTGCAGCCGTGCGTGCCATGCTGGGCGTGCTGGCGGAAAAATTCACCGGTGCAGCGCTTGCCGACCAGACGCCCAAAGACATCCGGGAAGGCGACGATGACGGTGTCAATCTCGCCGCTTTTGATTTTGGCTAGCAGGGCGCGCAGGTTCATGAGTGGATCGGTTTCAATTCAGTCGGCCACGTAAATGTTTTTCAATTCGGTATAGCCTTCCATTGCCGCCATGCCGAGATCGCGGCCGATGCCGCTTTGTTTGAATCCACCGAAGGGTGCTTCGACATGCACGCTGCTGTGGGAATTGATGCTCAACACGCCGCTCTCGACCCGGCGAGCCACGCGTAGTGCCCGCCGCAGGTCGTTTGTCCAGATGGAGCCGCTCAGGCCGAAGGGCGAGGCGTTGACTTCCCGCAGCATGGTCGTTTCGTCGTCAAACGGTGTGAGGCAAACGACCGGGCCGAAGATCTCCTCGCGCCAGCAGCGATCGCTCTTGCCGACGTCGAGCAAGACGGTGGGTTCGAGGTAGTAACCCTTGGGATGCGGTCGTGCGCCGCCGCAGGCGAACTTGCTGCCTTGGGTCCGGGCGTCCGCAATGAACCCCTCCACGGTCGCGCGCTGATTTGCCGAAACGAGCGGGCCGAGTTGGGTTTCTGCATTCGCAGGATCGCCTACCACCAGCGCTTTGGTGGCGGCCACAAACCGCTCCACAAATTTGTCGTAGATGCTGCGCTCGATGAACATGCGGCTGCGCGCGCAGCAATCCTGGCCGGTGTTGGCGAAGACGCTCATGGGGGAAGCATCGGCGGCCACCTGCCAGTCCGCATCGGCGAATACGATGTTTGGCGATTTGCCGCCCAGCTCCAGCGAGACCCGTTTGAAATCGCGCGCCGCCAATTCCATCGCGCGGCGACCTACCTCGGTCGAGCCGGTCAGGGAAACCTTGCGGATATGCGGATGGGTGATCAAGGCCTCACCAATCGCTCCGCCCGGACCGGGCACGACCTGTAACACCCCCGGTGGCAGACCGGCGGCGTGGGCCAGTTCCCCCAGCTTGAGCGCGGTGAGCGGGGAGAGGGATGCCGGTTTGAGCACGACGCAGTTGCCGGCGGCCAGCGCGGGGGCGGCTTTCCAGCACCCAATTG
>JANOHH010000384.1:0-1650 GCA_031406395.1 Verrucomicrobiota bacterium
CGCCAATGGCATAGACGTGCGGATCGTCTGTTTGTTGTTTCTTGTTGACCTTGATGAAACCTTTTTCATCCAGTACCACTTTCGTGTTTTCCAAGCCGAGGTCGGCGCTGTTGGCAGCCCGGCCCACGGAAACCAGCACACGGTCGTAAAGTTCTTCGACTTTCTTGCCGTCGAATTCCATCTCGACTTTGATCTGCTTGCCCACGGTGGACATCTTGTTCACGCGGGCTTTGAGCCGGATTTCCTTGAACGCCTTGCGGGCGGCAGCGACCACCGGTCGGGCAAGATCGGGATCTGCGCCCGCCAGAATGTTATCGAGCGCCTCGACCACCGTAATCTTGCTGCCAAGCGCCGCATAAATCGTCCCCATCTCCATGCCGATGTAACCCCCGCCGACGACGAGCAGATTCTCCGGGATATCCTCGATCTCCAAGGCTTCCGTCGAAGTCATGATCCGCGGGTTGCCAAGGTCGAACGCCTTCGGCAGCGCGGGCAGCGAGCCGACGGCAACAATCGCCGTTTCGAAATTAACAAACTGTTGCCCCTGCTCGTTTTCAATGCGCAAGGTCTGCGAGCCTTCAAAGTAAGCCTTGCCCTGAATGACCTGCACATTACGCATCTTGGCCAATTGGGCCACCCCCGCCCCGAGCTTGGTGAGAATGGATTCTTTCCACACCCGCAGCTTGGCCAGATCTACCGTGGGCGACCCAAAGGTGATCCCGCGATGGTCGGATTCCCGGGCCGAAGTGATTTGGTGCGTGGCGTGAAGTAATGCTTTGGAAGGAATGCACCCGCGATTGAGGCAAACACCCCCGAGCCGTTTGTCGCGCTCAATGAGCAGGACTTTCTTGCCCAGGTCCGCCGCGTAAAAGGCCGCCGCGTATCCGCCGGGGCCGGCGCCGAGAACTACAATTTCAATTTTGATTGGATCCATAGAAAAATTAGCGACTGACTTCTGCCCACTCTCCAGAGAAAGAACCGTGAGGGTGAGGGTGAACAGTGACCCGTCTCCGCCTCACAACTTCACGCTCTCCTCCGGGAAATCCTGCAGGGCCGCGACTAGGTCCACGATGAACCGCGCTGCCGCGCCGCCGTCAATCACGCGATGATCATACGACAAACCGAGCGGAGTCATCATGCGTACTTCCACCTTGCCCTCGCGCACCACCGGCTTCATCGCCCCGCGACCGAGGCCGAGGATGGCAACTTCCGGCTTATTGACGATGGGTGTGAAATGCGCGCCACCAATAGCTCCCTGATTGGAAATCGTGAACGTGCCACCTTTGAGTTCGTCAGCGGTGACTTTCCGGTCGCGCGCTTTTTGGGCGAGCTGTTCCAGTTCCTTGGCCAATTCGAGCACGCTGCGCTTGTCCACATCCCGCAGAACAGGGACGATCAAGCCCGCGTCCGTGTCCACCGCGATGCCGAGGTGAATGTATTCCTTGAGCACGATTTCATTCGCCACTTCGTCGAGGCTGGAGTTGAAGATTGGATGTTTCTTCAAGGTTTCCGCCACGGCCTTCAGCACGAGCGGCGTGAGCGTCAACTTTGAACCCTTCGCCTCGTAAGCGGCGGCGAACTTTTTGCGTAGCTCGTTGAGCCGCGTGAAATCCGCGTCGTCGAATTGCGTGACGTGGGGGATGGCGTTCC
>JANOHH010000424.1:0-3317 GCA_031406395.1 Verrucomicrobiota bacterium
GTTGGTGAAGTAGTATTCGGGCAGCGCATCTCCCGGATTCAAAGGTTCGACATCGCGCACGATGCGGATCGAGGAGTTGGGCGGCAGCGTGTTGACCGGCTTCGGCCCGTCCAGTTTCTTGATCTGATCAATCCAACCGTCGTACTCCGTAACCAGCATGCGAAAGGTTACGGTGTCGCCCGCGTTCAATCCGGCCAGTTCATTCGCGTCCTTCACATCAAACGACATGGTCATGGCCGCCATGTAACCCGGGATTTCCTCGTGCTGGATGCGGACGGATTTTTCCGCGGGCGACAACTCCACGACGACGCCTTTGACCTGAAAGCTTTGCGCGTTGGTGCTGGTCGTCGCGGCGGGCGCGCGGCCCGGCGGTTTTTTCTCGCAGGACAGCGTTAACACAAGTAGCCCGAGCGGCAGCATCAAACTCCAGAAACGCATCATGTGCCCACAATGCCGACTTTTTAGGCATTCGGCAAGTTGCGCGGCCGGATTGCCGCCGCTTGCTTCGATCCCAAAACCGTGTTTAATCCCTTTGTCATGTCAGCGCACACCACCCCGAGCCAGAGCGCCGAGGATTATCTCGAACGCATCCACGAATTGATCGAGGCCAAGGGCTATGCCCGCGTGGTGGACATCGCGTCGTCGCTGAAAGTCCGGCAGGCATCCGTCACCAGCATGGTGCAGAAACTCGACCGCGCCGGGTTCGTAAAATACGAAAAATACCGCGGCCTCCTGTTGACGGACCAAGGCCGCGCCGTCGCCCGCAACATTCAAGACCGCCACGCCACGCTTTCGCGCTTCTTTTCCCTCTTCGGCCTCGACGCCGAAACGCAGCGGGCCGACATCGAAGGGATTGAACATCACCTCAGCCCAGCCACTCTGGAAATGCTGGCCGACCTCGCTGGTTTTTTTGAGCAGGATCCCGAAGTGCTCCGGGCGTTTAAGCAATCGCGAAAGCGCGGCAGGAAAAAGTAAGGTTGCTCGTCTTCATCCCCCCGCCCCGAGCGTGTTGATGGCATGTTGCAGCCGGCGCTCGATGGCTTTCTGCCGCTCGAGCGAAAGAATTTTTCCGCCATCCACTTCGCGGACGTAGAAGCTGTCAATCGCCGCCCCCTTCTCCGTGCAAATGCGCGCGGTGGAGATGTCCAACTCCACATCCGTCAACGTCCGCGCCAGGGTGTACAGCAGCCCAATGCGATCCTCCGTTTCGATCTGGACGAACGTGCGCGTGTCGGCCGCATCGTTGTCGAACACGATCTGAGTGGGGATGCGCTCGCCGATGTAGGCCTGATACAGCGGATGGGAAATCCGCTGGCGCGCGATCAGCGCCGTCAAATTCACCTTCTCGTCCGCCAGTACCTCCGTCAATACGCGCTCGAACTGTTCCCGCTTTTCGACGCTGGCCAACTTGCCGGTGAAGGCATCGGTTACGAAGAATTTATCGAGCGCCACGCCGTCGGTGCGCGTGAAGATTTGGGCGCTGAGAATATTGAGTCCCACGGCGCTCAGGGCGCCGGCCATTTTGCTGAACAGGCCGGCGCGATCCCAGGTGCAAACGCGGACGACGCTGTAGCCGCGATCCGGCTCGTTGTGCAGGTTCGCCACGGGCGCGAGCGGTGACTTGTCTTCGACGATTTGCAGCCGCATGAAGCGATGGGTGAGGATGATGTCGTCGTGGATCTCCCGCGCGGAGTGAATTTGAAAATAGCGCGGCGGCAGGGCGGCAAAGTGGGCTGCCAGTTCCTCGTCCGTGATGGCGGGCGGCAGCAGTTTGCGCACTTCCTCCAGAATCAATTCGCGCTGCTTCTCCTCGGCGCGGAGAAATTCCGTGCCCCCGGTGAGCAGCCGCGCGGCGCGCTCGTGCAGTTGCCAGAGCAACAAATCCTTGAAGCTGTTCCACAGTTTGTCGCTGGTGGCCTGGGCGTCCACAAAGGTGAGCAAGGTCAACAGGCCGAGCGCTTCCGGCGTTTCGATCTGACGGGCAAAATTGCGGATCACGGAGGCATCGTCGAGGTCATGCCGTTGGGAGATGATTGACATCAGCAGGTGATGCTCGATGAGCCGGGCAAGGGTGGCCATGGCCGAACCGTCGAGGCCCAGGCGGCGCCCGACCCGCAGCGCGAGCTTCGCGCCCACCTCGGAATGCTTGCCGTGACCGTCGGGCTTGCCGGTGTCGTGCAACAACAACGCAAGGTACAGCACAAACGGGTGTTCGATTTCCTGGAAGAGCGCCGCGTAGCTTTGATAGGGCGCGGCCTTGGCCTCCCAGATGCGATCCAGTTGTTCCAAGCAAACCAGCGTGTGTTCGTCGGCGGCGTATTGATGATAGAACTCGTGTTGCACGAGACACGTCAGCCTGCCGAACTCCGGGATGTATTTGCCAAGGAGATCCACCTCGTGCATCGCCCGCAGGATGGGCGAGACATTGCCGCGCTGGTTGAGGATGGTGAGAAATGTCTCGGCCACGTGTTCATCGCGCAGAAATTCACGATCCACGAGCGCGAGCTGCTGGCGGATCAGTTGGGCGAGGTCGGAATGCAGGCGCAAGCCGCGTTGCTGGGCATGGAGAAAAACGCGCATGAGCCGGCGCGGCTGGTCCCGAAAGATGCGGTTCGATGTGGCGTGAATTTCACCGTTGATGAACTTGAAGCCGTCCACGGGTTCGGCCGCCGCCTCGCGCACGCTCGGCAGCAACCGGCGCAGCGACAGGCGGGGCAGCGGCATTTTGATGAACGCCATCCGCTGCTCGAGGGTGCGGGTGATGATCAGCACGTTGCGCGCGTGCGTGTAAACATCGCGCATGAATTTCTCGATGCGCTGACTCGGGGAGCGGTCGGCGTAACCCAGCGCGGAGGCCACGGCGGGTTGGAGGTTCTTGGTCAGCGCGTCCGAGGGTCGAGGAATCTGGTAATGCAGTTCCGTGCGCACGCGCAGGAGAAAATCGTAGGCGGCTTCCAGTTGCTTCCGCTCGCGGGGCATGACGAGCTCGTGCTTCTGCAACTCCAGGAGCGACCGCGTCCGGTACTTGAAGAAGGCCATCCACAGGAGGTTTTGAAAATCGCGCAGGCCGCCGCAGCCATTCTTGAGGTTCGGCTCCTGCATGCAGGCCGAGTTGCCAAACTTGGCCCGGCGCGTGGCCTGATCTTCGAGCCGGGCGGCGATATATTTGTCCTCGTAACCCACGACGCATTTGGCCAGCACGGTTTTCTGAAACTTGGCGAATATCTGCTCGTCCCCGACGATCAACCGTGCCTCGATCAAGGACGTGCGGGTTTCAATGCGGCGGGCGTCGTCCTTGTCGTTCGCGGCGGTGACGC
>JANOHH010000456.1:0-5103 GCA_031406395.1 Verrucomicrobiota bacterium
TCCGCAAACACGTTGCGGATGTGCATGCTGACGTTTGGAACGGTGGTCTGAAACAACTCCGCTAGGTGCGGCTGTGTGAGCCAGACGGTTTCGCCCTCGAATCGCACGTCAATTTTCAATTTCCCGTCCTCGGTCTGATATACGAGGAACTGGCCGCCGGGCGGGGACGTTGATTTGGATTTCGGTTTCACTCTTCTGCGTTGCACATTATCGGAACAAAAGATTCAATACACCTCAATGCAAAACCAAACTGTAGTCACGGCGGCGTTCCCGGCCAAGAGTTTGCACGACTACAAATTCTGGCCGCACGTGGGCCGCGTGGACAACGTCTTCGGCGACCGCAACCCGGTCTGCTCCTGCGTGGGGATGGAGAATTATTCTGCCTGAATTGAATCGCCGAGACGCGGAGATCGAACTCAAATGCGCTGAAGGCGCTTAGGAAATTAGCCCAGGGTTGGAGCGCTGCGACTACCCTGGGAAACCTGCCAAAAAAACCTCGCACCCTGAAGGGGTGCAAGAACTCAGAACTCCAACGCCACGTCGCTTGCGGGCGCATGTTCGGTCTTCAACGCCTGAAGGTGCGTGAATTTCCATGCGGCTCGCAGCTCGACATTCGCAAATCCCAGTTTCTTTAATCTCGTCACGAACGCCTCACGATTCCCGAAGCGCGATGTGGCCTCGAAGATATGCAACTGCCCATCGAGTTTGAGCACCCGCCACGCTTCGCGCGAATAGTCAGTAAAGTTCGCGCCCATGGCCGAGCTTTGTTTCCAACCAAACTCCTCGCGCCCCTTCAGGGCGCATTATTTATTGGGGCAATGACCCAGGGTAGTCGCATTGCTCCAACCCTGGGCTAATTTCCCTTGCCCCGTTGGGGCAAGGCAGATTGGCTTCGCGGACTTTCGTGTGGTTCGTGTGGTTCGCGGTTCGACTCTGCACGTTCGCGTCTCGGCGGTTAAATTTTGTTCGCGGTGAATTGAATCCGGGTTCATGGGTGTTCATCCGTGGTTATTACATCGGCCCGTGCGGTTCGTACCGGCGCGCACTGAATTCCATTCTTGAGCGCCAAACGGTTCTCGGCCAGAAATGACGCATGATGGCCACACCGATTCGCGCGGTGGATGAGCGGGTGCTGCCGTTTGCGCCGGACCAGCCCTGGCCGCCGGGTCCGGCAAACGCATGGGGAGGCTGCGCCTGTCCGCGAGGAACCAAATGAAGTCGCCGTTGTTCCGCACCAGCGTTAAGGCGCTCATTTAGAGCGCTTCCCCAGCCTGCTCAGAATTGCCCTGATGGATCCCGGCGAGGGAAGGCTTCGTTGGCGATACGAAGCCTTGGTACGGACCCTTAATCCAGCATTCCCTTGCCGCCACTGTTCTGCCTACCCTTGGCCCGGATGCAACACGCACCCGGGTTCCGGCGTCAGACGCCGACAGAATTTAGAGAAGATCTCAGTTCAATGAATCGGTCCCCAATCTTATTCTTCCGCGTAATTACCGCACTGGCAGTTTGGCCGACACCGGGTGCAGCTGCGGTTTCGCCACTGGAACTGCGTGGCATTGCCGTCATCCCGCACGTCCAGTCCACGGAAATGCGTTACCGCCGCGAGCCGGATCGCAGCCTCGGAGCGCGCGTGCAATTGTTCCTCGTCAACGAAGGTGCTTCGGCACTTCGAATTACGCCCGAGACTCCGGTACATTTGCGCGGCAAGACGCCGGACGCGTTGCTCGCGGCGGAGGAATGGGCCTGGCATGATTTCCCCAGCGCGTGGACCAATGCGCCGCTTGAATTACCGCCCGGCGCGCTCACGGTCTGGTCGTTCAACGGCAAGCGGTCGCCGTGGGGCGCGGGCACCACCGCCGACATTTCGATCAACGGCGGGACCAACCGCTTCGCCATCGCCGCTCCCAAAGCCTGGTTGTCCGCCGTTACCTTCCTCGGGGAGGCCTCGAATCCATTTCCCAACTCGGTCATTTTTCACTTCGCCAACCGCACCGCCACCGCGCTCCGCCTCGAAGCCTGCCGCTTATGGCTGCCCGCGGACAATCGCTCCTGGCGCGCGTTGCGGCCGCAGCCCTGGACGACGAACTATCTCACTTTCCCGACCGACCACAGCATTCCGGCCGGAGACAATGGCGGCGCCCGCGTCGTCACGGGACCGTTGCCGCTCACCTACACGGCCCTGGAAGTACGGCTGACGGGGGCGGACGGAAAGCCCGTGACACTCTGGGCGCATTTGCGCATCAAGCGCGAGGCCTTCGACATCAGCGGCGGTTGGGTGAACGCGCCGGTGGCGGGCCGAAGCACGCTCACGTTTGAGCCGTTGCTCCGGACCCTGCGGCGCATGCACATCAACACCGGCATGCACGACACGGTGCCGGGCTACACGGACGACGAAGCGCTCTATGCCAAGTATCCGCTCAAGTACATGAATCGCTGCCTACCATTCGACCGTTACGATACCGAAAGCGTGCTGCCACGCATTCACGCCGTGGAATTTCTCGGCGAGCCGCAGTACGGCGGCGGGCGGCCCGTCCCGCCGATGGAGGTCTGGCGTGCGTTCGCTCCGTATCAAGCCACGCGTTTGCCCACCAGCATCACGCACAGCGAGGAGCGTATTTGGCGGGACTACGCCGGGTTGAGCGACTTCCCTCACTACGACGCCTACCGCGTGACCGCGCCTTCGCCCGACGCGTGGTCGAAATATGATCGCTGGGACGGGCAGACCCTTCGCTGGGGCGCGCCGCTCGAAACCATCGGCGACATGACGCGTAGCCTGCGCGACCTGAATCGACCCGCGCCCGTCGCCTATTGGTCGCAAGGGGCACATTACGACTGGGGAGTTTATGGCGGTCGCAAACGCACGTCGCCCACGCCGGACGAACTCCGCGCCCAGGCTTACCATGCGTTGGCGCATCGCATCACCTCGCTCTACTGGTTCAATCTCAGCCTGAAATCCTTGCTCAAGTTCCCGGACCTCATCGAGCCGATCACGCGGGTGGACCGCGAAATCCGACTGCTCGAGGATTTCTATCTGGAGGGCGACGCGTATCACTTCGAACGTCGGACCCGCGGCAATAAGCCGGATTGGGACGTCGCCGTCGTCGCCGGGCCGCGCGGGGCGATCTGTTTTGCTTTGGACCTCGCCTATCTCCCGGATCCGAAGGAGAAAGTCTTCAAGTTCGGGCCGCCCCGCGAGTTCACAGTGGATTTTCCCTTGCCGGCGTATTTGCGCCCACCTGCCGAAGTCCTGCGCGTGGACGCAGATGGCATCCGAGCCGTGGCCTTCACGAATACAACCAACGGCATCAGCTTCACGGCCAGTTGCGGTCCGGTGAACATCTTCGTGGCATCGCCGCGCGCGGGTTTGGCGGACGAACTCAAAGCTCGCCTGAAGTCGTTGATCGAGTTCGAGGACGCGTTCGGTTTCGATCCGAGCCACAATGCGGAGGACTTGGAGAGACTGCGGCGGCTGGCGAATCCTTGAGCGAAAATGAAAATGATCTGCGATTCGCGGCTGGCGGACGGTGTGCGCCGCTAAACGCCGCTGCCTTCGCCGCGCGGATCCGGCTCCCAGCCTTCCCGCCGCTCGCCGCCGAATCTGTGTGCGTCAGAATTTCAACGTCGCCATTGCTTCCGCGATCCATTCCGATGTGATCGGGCGTTCGTTGATGACTGTGTACCAAAGGTCGCGTCGGCCTTCGACGTAGCGTCGCACATTGCCCAGGGCGGCAATCAGATCGTCCCGCCGAATCTCCATGTCCGCCGGTTGATAGCGCAGACCAACACGGTTCATGAATTCCACCGTCTCCGTGTGACGGTTCTCCTGCAAGCGGCTCAGGAGATGCACCCCCAGACCGACGATCCAGCCGTGAATGAACGGCCGCTTCAAACGCTCTTCGAGTTCGTAAAACAAATAGTGCTCACTGCCTTCCTCGACGCGGTAATGTCCCGCCGGCAGACAGAGGGTGTTCACGCGCATGTAGCCTTCCACAAGCGCGCGCAACCCGTCATCAGTGCAGGCGCGGATGGCATCCGCCTTCGCCATCGTGTCAGTGAGAATTGCGCGCGCGGCGGTGACGTCCTCGGCCCGGAACGGAAACTCGCTGCGGTTGGCGCGCGCGGCGAGTTCCCAGTCGAAACAGGCCGTGTGGATCGAGAGCAGGTCACCCACGCCGGCGATGTTCAACTCCGGCGGCGCAGTGCGGATCAGGTCATAGTCAATCACCAGTGGATCGGGGGTGGTCTGGCCGACATACTCCACGCGGTGACCGCGGCGGATGCCGGCGGCGGGGGTGACGAAGGCGTCCACGCTGAGGATCGTCGGAGCCGAAACCAGCCGCAGGCCGCGCTTCCACGCGAGATATTTTCCAAGATCTATCGCCTGGCCGCCGCCGATGGCCAGGACGGTGTCGCATGCCGGCGCGGCGGCAATCTGCCGTTCGAGGGTCTCGATTTCCATGTTCTCGACGAGTAGCACCGCGACCGGTTGGGCACCGATGCGGGGCTGCGCCTTCTGCCACGGCACGTCCATGGTGGTGACGAGGAACCGACCCAGTTCCTGGCCGATGCCGTCAATGGCACCCGCGCCGAAGCGCGAGGAGCGGACGTTGGTTTGACCTTCAATCATAGTTATGGTTTGGGGTTGTTGGCGGTCCCGCTTCACCCCGCTGGAGACGGCGGCGAATCAGGCCGAAGTAAAGCACGACGCCGACCGCAATCGCAATCGCGGTGGACAAGGCGGGCAGATGCTGAGTTTCAAACCCCGCCAGTGGCGTCGGCGGAAGGGTGAGCGCGGACACCAATCCTAGGACCCACACCAAGGCGGCGCTACCGATCCAGATGCGGGCGCGGCCCAAACGAAATCCCTCGGTCTGCGCCACTGTCGGCGCACGTAGCGCGGCGATGATAATGCCCGCGTAACCGAGGTACCCGGCAACGGCGGAGATCTGGGTGATGATGTCGAGGCTGGGCAGACCGAGGACCACGACGGAAGAGATGGCCCAGATAAACAGAATGGCATTGCGCGGCGTGCGCTGGCCCTCCGCTACGAACCCGAGCCAGCGCGAGCCGGGCAGCATCCGGTCGCGGGCCAGCGCGAAGAGC
>JANOHH010000471.1:0-4472 GCA_031406395.1 Verrucomicrobiota bacterium
CGGGTATTGCGCGGCGGCAGGATTGGGTTGTTTGATCCACACGACCGGACCATTGATGTCACTGGTGACCTGGTTCGCAAACGTCATCCAACTGACAACTGCGCCTTTGCCGGCATAAAGCGACACATACAACGGCCAGTCGCCTTCCGCTGTCAGCCACGCGGTTTGGGAGAAGGACGTGCCATCGGTCAACGTCCCACTCAAGGTGCCCAAACCGTCCGTACCCAGATGCAACGTGCCGTAGCCGTCACCCGTCGGCAGACTTGCATCGCCAACCTGACCCGGGAAGACCACCGTATAATCGCCCGCCTGCGGCGCATTCCCCGCCGTCTGGTAACCTGCGCGTCCGCCCGACAGTGACGATGTCCACACACCATCGGTCACACGACCAAACATCTGGCCCACTTCGCTATTCTGACCGACTCGTATTTCAATCGTCAGAGGGTTGCTGTTCCAGCGCGTCACCACGTTGGTGGATTTACTATCCAACTGGAGTTGACCAGAGATCGTGTGGCGGGTGTACCCGATCTGCACCCAGCCGGAGTAGCTCCCACTCGTATCCGCATAAATGCTGAATGCGCCCGCGCTCAACACTCGCACCTCGTCAACTTCGTTAAACAGCCCGTTGTACGTACCTGCGGTCGTAAGGTAAGGACTCGCTACGAAATTGGCCTGCAGAACCAAACCCACCGTCATGGTGAAAGTTAGCGTGGGCGACAAGGACTGGATGCCCCCACTCCAACCGGCAAACAGGTATCCCGTGGCTGGCGTGGCGGTCAAAGTGTAACTCTGGCCAACTACCAAAGGGGTGCTACTCAGATTCGGTGCTACGGTACCGGAGCCGGAAGTGTTGACCGAAAGTTGAGAGGTCTGCAACTGTACCGTCACTAGGAAAGTTGTGCTCGACGAAGCCGCGCCGTCGCTCACGGTAAGCGTTACATTCACCGGTCCCGACTGGCCAGCGACCGGCGTGAGCGTTGCCGTACGATTGCTGCTGCCGCCGCCAAAAACGATATTCGCCGGCGGGAGAATTGAGGCCGACGTGGAGCTGGCTGTGAGCGTCAACGAAGCAGCCGCAGTCTCGACGTCGCCGATCGTGAAACTGAGCGGTCCGCTGCCAGAGCCAGAAACAACCGTTTGATTTGGAATAGCTGAAATCGTCGGTGCACTGTTGACCGAGGTGACGGTGACCGTGAAGGTGCGCGTGAGCGTGCTGTTCGAAACCTGACCGTCGTTCACCGTCACCGTGATCGTCGCGCTGCCATTTGCGTTGAGCACCGGGGTAAAACTCAAACTGCCTGTCGCATTGGGACTGACGTAGTTGACAATGGGGTTCGGAATCAATCCCGGATTGGAAGATGCCGCCGTCACCGAAAGTGTTTGCGTCTCGTTCGCCGCGCCGGCGCCGATGCCGCTGAGATTAACGATCTGAGCGCCCGCATTCTCAGCAATCGTCATGGTGGTCAAAGCGTTCAAGGTTGGCAGGTCATTCAGAGCGTTGACTGTGACGATGAAAGATTGGGTGACGGCATTGTTCGCCGCCTGGCCATCATTGATGGTAACAGTGATCGTTGCCGTGCCGTTGGCGTTGACCACGGGCGTGAAAACCAGGCTGCCCGTCGCATTCAGACTAGTGTAATTCACGGTCGGATTCGGAATCAAACTCGGATCGGAGGAGGTCGCCGTGATCGTCAGTGTTTGTGCTTCGTTGGCCGCGCCCGTACTAATACCGGCCAAACTCACCGTCTGCACACTCGCATCCTCGTTGATCGTGACGCTGTTGATGCCTGCGAGCGTTGGAGCATCATTCACCGCATTGACGGTTACCGTAAAAGTTCGGCTGAAAGTATTACTTACAGCGTGACCGTCGTTCACCGTCACCGTGATCGTCGCTGTGCCGTTGGAATTGGCCACGGGCGTGAAACTCAGGCTGCCCGTGCTGTTGGGACTCGTGTAACCAACCACTGGGCTGCCAATCAAATTCGGGTTCGACGAAATCGCCGTAACCGTCAAGGTTTGGATTTCGCTGACCGAACCCGAACTGATACCGGACAAGTTGATCGTCTGCGCCGTCGCATCCTCGCCGATCGACACGTTGCTGATCTCGGCGAGCGTGGGCGGAATGTTCGCCTGGTTCACATTGACGGCGAAGGTCCGCACCAAGGTATTGTTGCCTGCCTGACCGTCATTGACCGTCACGGTGATGGTCGCGGTACCGACACTGTTCGCGGCGGGCGTAAAGGTCAAACTCCCCGTCGCGTTCGGACTGATGTAGCTCACAGTGGGATTCGGAACCAAAACCGGATTAGACGACGTCGCCGTGACCGTCAAGGATTGCGATTCATTTGCGGCACCAGTTCCAATTCCACCGAGATTTACAGTCTGAACACTCGCGTTTTCGCCGATGTTCAATGCACTCAATGAGTTCAAGGTCGGCGCATCGTTGACCGGATTCACCGTGACCGTGAAAGCCTGGCTCACCGTGTTGTTGAGCGTCTGACCGTCATTGACTGTAACCGTGATTATTGCGCTTCCGTTGGCATTGGCCACCGGCGAAAAAGTCAAGCTGCCCGTCGCGTTTGGACTCGTGTAACTCACCGTCGGGTTTGGAATCAAACTCAGATCCGACGAAGTCGCCGTGATGGTGAGGGATTGGGATTCGTTAGTTGCGCCCGTACTAATGCCGATCAAAATCACAGTCTGCGCCGTCGCATCTTCATTAATCGTCATATCGCTAATCACGGCTAGGGTCGGAGCATTGTTCACGGGGCTGACGGTCACGATGAACGTGCGAGTCGTTGTGTTGTTCACCGCCTGTCCGTCACTCACCGTCACGGTAATCGTGGCATTGCCATTAGCATTGGCGACCGGGGTAAAGCTCAAGCTGCCCGTCACGTTGGGGCTCGTGTAATTTACTATTGGATTCGGGACCAAACTTGGATTTGACGATGTCGCCGAGACCGTCAAGCTTTGCGTTTCATTTGCCGCACCACTGCCAATACCCGTGAGACTCACGCTCTGCAGCCCGGCATTCTCAACCAGGTTCAAAGTGTTCATGGCCGCTAGCGTCGGGGCATCGTTTACCGGGTTGACTGTGACCGTAAAAGTGCGACTTGCCGTATTGTTGAGTACCTGCCCATCACTCACCGTCACCGTGATTATCGCCACACCGCTGGCGTTGGCCACCGGCGTGAAGTTCAAGCTTCCCGTCGCGTTCGGACTCGCATAGCTCACCGTCGGATTCGGAATTACACTCAGGTCCGACGAGATCGCTGTAATCGTCAGCGTTTGATTTTCGTTGGCCGCGCCCGAGCCAATACCGGACAAAGTCACCGTCTGCGCCGTCGCATCTTCACTGATCGTAACATTGTTGATCGTCGCGAGGAGCGGAAGATCATTCACAGGATTCACTGTGACCGTGAAGGTCCGCACCACGGTGTTGCTCGCGGCCTGACCGTCATTGACCGTGACTGTAATCGTTGCATTGCCGTTCGCGTTCGCCGTTGGGGTAAAGCTTAGACTACCGGTGGCGTTGGGACTCGTGTAACTCACCGTTGGATTCGAAATCAAACCCGGATTACTGGAGGTGGCTGTGACCGTGAGGGTTTGGGTCTCGTTGACCGATCCCGAAGAGATTCCGCTCAGGTTCACGACTTGCACGCCGACGTCTTCGTTAACGGTCACTCCAGTGATGGCGTTAAGGGTGGGTGGTTGATTTGTGGAAGCGGGTGGAACGGTGTATAAGGTCTCGTTGGACAAATCACTTTCAAGGCCGCTTGCATTCGCCGCGGTCGCGGCAAAAAAGTAAGTTGCCCCGGCTACGAGGTTGGTAAGCGTAGCGTTCGTGACATTGCCGACCGAGGCAGAGTTCGTATAACTCGCTGTGGCCGGGCCATAGTAGATGCGGTAGCCCGTCACGCTGGCGTCCGGACTGGCATCCCACGCCAGCGTGACGCTACTGGCGGCGACGAGTGGAATTTGCGTTAGTAACGTGAGACAACTGAAAGCCAAGCCATAGCTAGCCATACGTCTCACCCAAGTCGATTCTCCTTTGATACACATCCGGACTCGGGTAATGCAGAATCGCTGCCAAGCCACCTTTCCCCGGCCCCAGTAGTGTTCTCACATCATTCATTACCCCAATCAAGTCTCTTTCCAAACACAATGATGTGAGGGTTAACCGAATGGGCGATGGGTGAAAGTGTTCTGTCCAGCATTGAAGATTGGTCTCATCGTCATCAGCGTCGATGTCCAATTTCTGCAGTATAAAAAGACGCGAAGCCAACACTCCCACCGGGGATTTCCCTGCCCTGCCCCACCGTAAAGCGCCACTCCTTCAGCCCAACTTCGGCGGCGGATTACTGGGAAAACTGCTGGGACTGGCGCTGAGTTGCCGCATTCCATTGCGGACATACAACAGCGCGGAAATGCCCGTGGAGATTGCCGCACCCAAGGTTACGGCGAAGGCCCAG
>JANOHH010000482.1:0-5126 GCA_031406395.1 Verrucomicrobiota bacterium
GGTTTCCGTTCGCCCGCTGGCCCCGTCGATTGGGGGACTGGCTCCGAACGTGGCGGCCCATTGGGAACTCGAGGTGCGCGAAAGCGCCGATCCCCAAGCCATACTGCAAGTTTGTTTTTCACGACGCATCCGGCTGCGGAGTTTCAACCAATCCGAACCGACCTTGCATGAGGTATTCATGCGCCTGGTGGGGCCGGAGGCCAAGGAGGCGACGTTCCGATGAAATACGTTTTCCTCGTCGCTTGGCGGGAGTACGCTGAGAACGCCAAGACCAAGGGTTTCTGGCTCGGCATCTTTTTGATCCCCGCCATCATTCTCGTCAGCATCCAAGTGCCGATCTGGTTGGCGAAGAAGGGCACGCCGGTTCGGTATTATGTTTTGGTGGACCAATCGGACACCCTCGCGTCGGTCATCGAAGCCCGCTTGGAACGTTCCCATCAAAGGCAGGTGCTCGCAGACCTCAACGATTACGTTCGGAAATACGCGAACCCTTCCGGCGAATCCGCTGAGCTCCCGCCGCCGGCGCTCGATCAATTCATCAGTCAAGGCGGTGAGTCCGTCTATTTGAAAGCGGTTCTGTCGCATTTGAGGCCCGGGGCTCCTTCTTTCACGCCGCCGCGTCGGGACTTCCAGCCGGCTCCGCTGCCTGCCGGTTTACGCACGGACACCGCCCTCTCGAATATTGTTGGGCGCTTGCGCCCCTATCTGCGCGGCGAGCAGAAGCTCAAAGTGGACGGCCAATGGGTGCCGTTGAGCGCGGCCATTCTTATTCCGCGTGACATCGAAAGACAGATCGTGCGGCCGCCCGAAAAACCTGACCGCCCAACGGCTGGCGCGGCAGCCATCGAATACTGGTCCGGCAATCTGGCCGATACCAAGTTGCGGGATGAGGTCGAGCAGTCCGTCAACACGGAAATCCGCAGACGGGAATATCTGCGGCGAGGCCTGGACGCGGCTGCCATCCGCTCGGTCGAGCAGACCTATGCCCCATTTACGAGTCTGAATCCGAAAAAGGAGGCGGGTCAGGAAGCCGTGAGCAACACGGACATCATCCGGCAATGGGCGCCGAGCGCATTTGTCTATCTGCTCTGGGTGGCGATCTTCGCCATCGTGCAAATGCTGCTCACCAACATCATCGAGGAAAAGTCCAACCGCATTATTGAGGTGTTGCTCTCCTCGGTGACCCCCGGAGAACTGATGATGGGGAAGCTGTTCGGCATCGCCGCCGTGGGTTTGACGATGGTGGGTTCCTGGATGCTGTCGTTATTCGGCCTTTTGAGTTGGAAAGCGGGCGGCGCTTCCGGCGTCACCAGCCAGGTCCTCGCGGCGCTGCAATCCTCCAATCTGATCCTGATGTTTTCCGTTTACTTCCTCCTCGGCTATTTGATGTACGCGGCATTGATTCTGGCGCTCGGGAGTGTGTGCAATACGCTGAAGGAGGCGCAGAGTTATATGGGCGTGATTACCATGATGATGATGGTCCCGCTGCTGACGATGACTTTCATTCCCAAGGATCCCAACGGCCTGCTCGCGCGGGTGCTCTCGTGGATTCCGATCTATACCCCCTTCATCATGATGAACCGGGCTATGGCCGATCCGCCGCTGTTTGATTTGATCGGCACCCTGATTCTGCTGATCGTTGCCACGGTCGGCGCCTTGTGGATGGCGGCCAAAGTGTTTCGGATCGGCATCCTCCGGACCGGCCAACCGCCGAAGCTGGTGGAAATGTTGCGCTGGTTAAGGCGGTGAATCGAAAAGCGGCCAACCTGGAGTTGCGAGCAAGGGTTCGTGCGTGGGCATGCCGGGCGAAGGGCGATTTCGACTCCCCCTTGCCCTTTCAATCTCGGTTCTGGCTTCCGACCTCGGATTGCCGCCCTCCATTCTGCCGCTCCAACCACGCCATCACCCACGGGGCGAGTTCGTCGAAATAATAGGGCAGCGCTTCGTGCGTGGCTTGTGGGATTACGATCAGTTCACTGTCCGACGCCGATTTTCCAAATAATTCTTGCACGTCTTTCGGCGGCGCGATCTTGTCGGCGTCACCCGCCACAAACAAAGCCGCGACCGGATTTCCTGCCAGCACCATCACGGGATCGAGTTGATCCGATTCAACTTTTACAACTGACGGTAGTTTTCGCAACCCGGCTTTGACAAGCCCGGTCGGCAGCCACTTGGCGTAATCGTGGCAGATGTTCAAGACAGCATTGGAAAGGACCGCGTAGGGTGCGATCGCCACCACGTGGCTAACGCGGGGATCAACTCCTTTCCAACGCAGCGCCAGTGCGGCGCCGTAGGATTCGCCGATGGCGGCGACCGGCTCAACTACTTGCCCTTCCCGCGTCAGCACATCCAACAACTGACTCAAGTCCAACGCCTCCTGCACGCCGAAATAGATTTGCCGGCCCGTCGATTTGCCATGCCCCCGCAAGTCCACCAACACGCAACGCCAGCCGCCCTCCGCGAGGCGTAATGCCCAGGGGGCCATGGCGAACTGGGCTAGTCCGTAACCATGCAGAAGTAACACCGTGCCGCGTGGCGCGGCCGTCCAGGCGTTCGTCTGACCGGGCAGGGTGGTTTGAAAGTTGAAAGTGAAATGTGGCCGCCCATGCTTGAGCCGGTTGGTGGAAGTGACCTGGAGTTGATAATCCCCCGGTTCCACAATGCGATAACTAAGTCGCGCCGCCGGTGGGCCGACGTCCGCAAGACGCGCCGGGAAGTTGGTAAGGAAATTTTGGTCGAACGCCAATTCCACCCGAGCCAGGCTCCCAAACCATTGGGGATACGAATTTGGCGACTGAGCCATTCGACGGGCGACGAAGCTGCCGCAACCCGTCGTGGTCAGGGCTAAAGCGAGCACGGCTAACTGAATCCAAAACCGGGGTGGTAGAGATGCGCACGCGATCGAAGCCAACCTTGAGATTCGCGACCGCGCTGCGCCGGTCCAACGGGGGACGACCGTCTTCGCTAGCATTCCTGCCCGCAGTTCCCTCCAGGAAGGATCAAGATCGTTTCGGCGTCGTTGCATCGCGGGGTTGCTTAACGGGTTTCGCAACTTTTGCGAGAGAAAACTTCCAAGATTCTCCTTCTTCCGCCTGAGAATAGCTTAGCGCTGCTTTCGTATCTGATGGGTGATATGCCGAACCTGGGTATCCGTGTCGGGTTGTGTGGTGCACGAAAACGCAGTCCTAGCAGTTCAGTTTCCCCCGCTTTTTCATTGCCGGTCGGGCATGGTGTAGTCGGGGCCGTCAGGGCGACCCTTTGCGCGCGACTGAAAAGGTCGCGTTGTTCTTGCAATCCCATCGCCGCCGGAACTTCACTCCGCCCCCATTGTTCCACGACCGGGGTGGAGTCATACGGCGCATGACAAAAATCACTCTGTTGGTTGACGATGAATTGGACTTTGCGGATTTGTTGCAATTCCGATTGCGCGACTGCGGGTACCCGATCCGCAGCGCCACCAACGGTGCGGAGGCATTGAATTGGACGCGTCATTATTTGCCCGGTGTGATCCTGCTGGATCTGTTGCTGCCAGATGGGGACGACCTGACGCTTTGCGAACGGTTGCGCCGGCAACCTTCTACGTCCGCCACGCCGGTAATCATGATCAGCCCCGTTGCCACCGACGTGACCCGCCATTCCGCAACTTTGGCCGGGGCCTGCGCGTATTTGTCAAAGCCGCTGGATTTCGCCGGCTTGAAGGTGAAGCTCCAATCGTTGTTCACCGCGCCGGTACCCCATCTGGGAGTTGACGCTCCATGTGCGTGAGGGCAGCCCAGCGCAGTTGAAACAAATTCGGCGCGGGCCGATGGCTTTCGCGCCGGAGAGATATACGACCAGAACCATCGGGGCAAAATAGTTCTGGTCGCAAATTGCCAACCCTTTCCGATGGCAGAATCCCGGCGCAACTTATCTCCCAGCTTATGGACGCTATTGTAACGCCGCCACACTTTGTTCGCCATCCAACACTGCCAACCGCTGACGCGCACTCCGGAATGGGGTATCAAAACCAAATGCTGTATCAACGCACCCATATCAGTTTCTTGCTCGAGATTCGCCTGACCGGCAGCCCGGTCGTTGTGGAAGCTGCCCCGCCCATCGCCAAACCGCGCAGCGTCCAGAAAGCAAATTCCTATGAGTTGTAACAAGCTTGTCACTTCATTGACACTGTTCTGCCTTGCCGCTTTGGTGAACTCCCCGGACTGATAACTTTATGAACACACTCAACAAAAACAGATTCTTCGGGAAGATTTTTAACCCCAAACTTTTCTTCACGGCCGCAGCGTGCCTTGCCGCATCGGTCAACACGTCGTCGGCGATCACTAATGTAGATTTGACGACTTACGTTCGGGTTGGAAGATACGGACTGCCCGAACCGACACGTACAGCGCCACCGAACAGCACCAATCTATTGTGCCAAGAGGCCTCTGGCGTCACCTACAACTGGGATACGGACACCTTGTTCATCGTCGGCGATGGCGGCCGGTCAGTCACGCAGGTGTCCAAGACCGGCGCGTTGATCGACACGATGACGCTCCCCTTGGGTAATAGCCCGCAAGGCACAGAATTTTACGACACCGAAGGCCTCACCTACGTCGGTGGCGATCAATTTGTGTTCAGCGAGGAACGCGACCGGCAGCTCGTCAAGTTCACCTATGCCGCCGGCACCGTGCTAACGCGCTCTAACGCCCAAACCGTGGATCTCGGCACATTTGCTCCAAACACCGGCACTGAGGGACTCACTTATGATCCGCAAACCAGCGGATTTATCTGCCTCAAGGAAATCACGCCAATCGGCGTTTTCCAGACGGCTGTTGATTTCAATGCCGGTACGGCCAGCAACGGCTCGCCCACTGCGGAAAACTCCACCAACCTCTTCGACCCCGCCGTGCTCGGAGTAACTGATCTAGCGGATGTGTTCGCGTTGTCGAATATCCCCGGTTTAACCAACCAACCCGACGCCACCCACCTTCTGCTTCTCAGTCAGGAAAATGCGCGGATTCTCAACGTGGACCGATCGGGCAATATTTACAGCTCGCTCCAGATTGTCGCGGATTTTGGCAGTTCGATCACGGCGACCGACCAACAACATGAAGGTCTGACGATGGATCGCGACGGCATCCTCTATG
>JANOHH010000508.1:0-1473 GCA_031406395.1 Verrucomicrobiota bacterium
CATGCGCGAGAAAGTCACCCAGCTTACCCGTTCGCAAGCCTGCCAGGGCTGTCATTCAGTCATCAACCCGCTGGGCTTCAGCCTCGAACATTACGATGCTGTGGGGCGTTTCCGCACCCGTGAGAATGACCGGCCGATTGACGCAGTGAGCGAATACACCACAGACGAGGGGCAAACGATCCGGCTGGCTGGCGCCCGCGACGTGGCGGCATTTGCGGTCGTCAGCGAGCAGGCCCAGAACGGATTCATCGAACAACTGTTCCATCAAGTTGCCAAACAGCCGATGCTCGCTTACGGTTCGGACGTTATGGATCGTTTGCGCCAGTCATTCGTTGCTTCACAATTCAACCTGCCGCAATTGCTGGCCGAAATCGCGACCCTTTCCGCCCGGCACGGCGCCGAACCAACGGGCCAACCCAGGAAAAAATCTTGAACACGCATCATCGTCGACAATTCATCAAGCGCCTGGGACTCTCGGCGGCCTCACTCCCGTTTCTGGTGGGCCTGCCGAGCTTGGGCCTGGCGGCACCCGCGCGTCCCCGCCAGCGATTGATCATCATGTTCAGCCCGAACGGCACGATCCCGAATGCTTTCTGGCCGGACGAAACGGGCCCGGATTTCAAACTCAAGGAAATCGTTTCGCCGCTCGAACCGTTCAAGGATCGGATGCTCTTTCTGCACGGACTGTGCAACAAGGTGCGCGGCGACGGCGATGGCCACATGCGGGGTATGAGCTGTTTGCTCACGGGCATCGAATTGTTTCCGGGCAACATCCAAGGCGGCTCGGACACGCCAGCGGGTTGGGCCAGCGGACCTTCGATTGATCAGGAAATAAAGAACTTTTTCCAAAGCCGCGAACAAACACGCACCCGTTTTGGGTCGCTGGAATTTGGCGTCGGTGTCACCGACCGGGCCGATCCGTGGACGCGCATGTCTTACGCCGGTCCGAACCAGCCGGTGGCGCCCATCTCGGATCCGTATCAGATGTACCAAAAGTTGTACGGCCAGTTGAAGGACAAGGAGAACCTCCAGAGTGTTCTCGACGCCGTACGCGAGGATTTGAAGACGGTCCGCAAGCTGATCAGCCCCGAGGATCGGCGGATGCTCAGCGAACACGAGGCGCTCGTCCGCCAGATGGAGAAGGAAATTAACGAAGCCAGCCGCCAGAAACTGCGCGTCAGCCCGCCGACGTTGGAAGAGGGCGTGGCGGATCAGAACGACAATGTTCCGCGGCTCAGCCGGATGCAGATTGATCTGCTCGTCAACAGTTTCGTCAACGACATGGCGCGCGTGGCCACGTTGCAATACACCAAGTCCGTCGGCTCGGCTCGCATGAACTGGCTGGACATCACCGACGGCCACCATGGCCTCTCCCACGAACCGGACAAGGACGAAGTGGCGCAGGCCAAATTGGTGAAGATCAACAAATGGTTCTGCGGCGAGTTGCGCTATCTGACGGAAAAACTGGCCAGC
>JANOHH010000453.1:0-22688 GCA_031406395.1 Verrucomicrobiota bacterium
ACACTACTGCCGTGATCGCGAACAATTCATAGCCCATGCCTGCGTCCGCCTTCGCCTGACCGAGCCGTGACGTGTAGATGATGGCCGCCACCGCCGCGATGATTCCGGCCAACACATAAGCCAGCGCCAGTCGTCGTTCAACGGTGATGCCCGCGTAGCGTGCACCCTCCGGCGCAAAACCGATGGCGCGAAACGAGCGCCCGAAGGTCGTTCGATGCACCAGCAACCAGACCCCGACGGCGACGACGATAAAGACGGGCGCTTGTGCCGGAACACCGAGCCAGCGTTCCTGGCCGAGGAACAGAAATGACGCCGGGAAATTTGTGAACGTGTCCACGCCGCGCGTGATGGCCTCAGCTAAACCGCGAAACAGTGAGTAAGTTCCCAACGTTACAATCAATGGCGGTAACCGCAGCCAAGTGATGAGGGTGGCGTTGAGCCCGCCCGCCAGCGCGCCGATGCCAAGGGTGCAGACACCGGCCATCATGGGCGGCATGCCGGCGTCGCGCCAAAGTTTGCCGAAGAGAATCGCGCACAGGCCGAGCAGTGAACCAACCGACAAATCAATGCCGCCGGTGAGAATAATGGGGGTCATCACCAAGGCCAGCAGCCCGATCTCAACCGAGTGCCGGACGATGTCGAAAGAATTGTCCAGCGAACCAAAGCGCGGGCCGACGGCGTTGAAATACAGCCACTCCACCGCCACGACGAGCAGCAAAACCGTCTCGTGCCGAAGCAGTAGCCTTTTGAATCCGTGGTTATTAGTGTTCATCCGCGCTTAATATCTTTCCGGCTTCGCAACCCGTCGGCCACGACCGCCAGGAGAATGATCGTGCCTTGAATGGCTTTCTCCCAATACGCCTCGACGTGCAAATGCGTGAGGGCTGGACTGATGCACACCAGCAGCAGCAAGCCGACGAACACGCCCCACAGCTTTCCGCGGCCGCCGGACACGGCCACGCCTCCCACCACCGCCGCTGCAATGACCTTCAGTTCTAGTCCGGAGCCGGACTTCGGATCCACCTGCGGCGATTGCGCGACATTCATCATCGCCGCGAGACCAACCAACCCCCCCATGAAAACGAAAACACAAAACGTCGTAAGCTGCGGTCGGATGGCGGCCAGCCGCGCCGCCTCCGCGTCCGAGCCCACCGCATAAATGAATCGTCCAGCGGCGAGGTGTTTTGTCGCGAAGGCCAGCAACCCAAGCACCGCGAGCGCGATGGCGATGAGCGTCCATTGGCCCGCGGACTGGCTGAGCCCGAACCATTGTCCGCCATCGGGCAGGTTTACAAACTCGCCCTGTCGCAACCAATCAAGCGCCTTACGCCACGTGACCATCGTCGCGAGGGTGACGACGATGGACGGCAGCCGCAGTCCGGCGATCAGCGCGCCGTTGATCGCGCCCATGAGGGCGCCGATGACGATTGAAGCGGGCAGCACAAGTGTGAGCGGCCATTTCATCGCCGCGAGCAGTCCGGCGCACACGCTGCATACGGCGAATTGTGAACCGACGGAAATATCAATCTGCCGGCAGATGATGACCAGCGCCATGCCGCACGCGACTACAAGCGTCGGCGCTTCGCGGGTGAGCAGCGAGATCAGCGGCTGGGGCTGGAAAAAGGCCGGCGCCGCGACCGCGACAAAGATCAGCAACACGCCCAGGGCGACAGCAACGGACCATTCCCGAAAGTTTGTTTTTAACACGCGCTGGCCATGCGGTTCAAGGTTTGGACTCCGGGGTGACCCGGGCGGCTTTGTCATCGATCGCTCCGGCTTCCAACCAAGCGAGCGAAAAGCGGGCAAAAAGGATTCGTTTCGCATCGTCAGGTTCAAAGAGACAGCCCACCGTGCCGTCCGGTAATCGGGTGAGCACACTATACGCAAAGCCGCCGGGCCAAAGAACCCGCTTCACCGGCCACGTTGCGCCGTCATCAAGGCTGAGATGGATGGTGCCGTTGTTGCGCTTCGCGCTGTCGGGTCCGCTAAAGAGAATGCGGCCCCGTCCCGCAGCGTCATCAAACGAATAGCGGAGGATGCTGGCGTTGCAACTGGGATCGCGCAGGGCCGGCACGTCCGCGATAGGCGACCACGTTTCCCCACCATCCCGGCTCGCGGAAGTCTTGCGCACTTTTGCCCCAGCAAACTGACGGCTGTTGAGTCGCACCGCGCCATCGCTAAGTTCGACCATCTGCACCTCGTTAATTTGACTGCGCTGGCCGAGCTTCTGATCCGGGACGAACGCACCCGGAACGTCCTGACCCCATTTCCAATTCCTTCCCCGGTCATCGCTGAATACGGCGAAATTGTTCCATTGAAAGTATGGACCTTCGTTGAACGGAATAATCAACCGCCCTTTGTGGGGGCCGCGCGTGAGTTGGATCCCAATCCCGGGCCCGCTGGCGATGGTCGTTGCCCGTGTGGGTCGTTTGGTCGTGCGCGTGATATCGGCTGGTTTCGACCAGGTTGCGCCCTCGTCATCGGACCACGTGATGAAATTGCGATAGACGTTCGTGCCTTCATAACCCGGCTCCACAATTTGATCCTGCTCCTTCATGTGGGCCGGGATTCGCTGATACATCAGAAACACGCGCCCAGATTCCTGCACCACAACGGCCGTGGGATTGTTCAGCGAATTTGCACCGTCGTCCGCGATCAGTTCGACCGGCAACCACGTCCGCCCCTCGTCACGGCTGCGTTTAAGGATGATGTCGTTCCCTGCCTGGTCCGAGTCGGCCGCGCGACCTTCGGCAAAGGCCAGCACCATTCCTTGCTTCGTGACCACGACGGACGGGATACGGATGGATTTGTAGCCGTCGTTGCGGGCAAGAAAAACGTCGGTGAATTCCGGCTCGGCCGCAATCACGGCGGCGCCCGAGAGCGGCGCAACCAAGACGAGCACGGCGAAAATTTCGCGAAAGTTGCGTTTCAAATCGGCCCTCCTTTTGCAACAATTTGCTTTGCATGCTCAACGCAGTCTTTGAGAGCTTGCTCTTCATTGATAACGCTGGTTTGAGAAACAACCCGACCGTAAGCATCGCGACCCTCCACATCCCAGACTCCAGGACTTTTTTCCACCTGGCGGAAATACCAATCTGGGAGCAATCCTTCGATTGGATAATTGTGCAAGAGTTCGACTTGACTGGTCGGTTTTATACGTTCTTTACCCATCACAAAGTCCTATTCTCGTTTTGTCCCAGCGCCGCCGCCATCACATCGTGTGGGTCGCTCTTGCCGGGCAACATTGCGGCAATTGTGCCACCACGCATGACGGCAATGCGGTCGCTCATGCCCACTACTTCCGAGAGGTCACTGGAAATCATCAGCACGGCCAGTCCCTCCTTTGCCAGACGGCGCATGATCTTATGAATTTCACTTTTTGCCCCCACGTCCACGCCTTGGGTCGGTTCGTCGAGGATGAGAAGCTTCGGTTTCGTGGCCAGCCAGCGGGCGAGCGAAACCTTTTGCTGGTTGCCGCCGCTCAAGGAGCCACCCGGCGCTTCCGGGCCGTACGTTTTTACATCGAGGTCGCGAATGAATTCAAGCGCCAGTTGCCGCTCCGCGCCGAAACGCAACCACGCGCAGGGAAAAATGCGCCGCTGAATCGCCATGGTCATGTTGTGCGCTATCGGCAGCTCGAGAATCACGCCATGCCGACGACGATCCTCCGGCACGTAAGCGATACCTTGCGCGACGGCTTGCGGCGGCGATTGAATCGTGATCCTTTGGCCGTGGAGGTGAATCTCGCCCGCGTCGCCGGGCGTAATGCCAAACAGGACGCAAGCAAGCTCCGTGCGCCCCGCTCCTACCAAGCCGGACAAACCTACGATTTCGCCCGCTCGAACCTCGAGGTTGACATTGTGAACCCCGCTGGCCGAGCAGCCAAGGTTCTTGAGGGAAAGAACCACTTCCGCCGGAGCGCTCTCGGCGGGCGGATAAATAGCGGAGACCTCGCGCCCGACCATCAGCTTGATAAGTTCGGCTTCGGTAATGGTAGCAGCCGACTTCAGGAGGCTCTGATCAATTTCTGATTTCCGATTTCCGATTTCCGATTTCCCGGGCCCCGCCTCGTTACCTCGGCTGCTACGTACAGGATGAGTTCCCACGCTTTCGCCATCGCGCAGGACCGTGACGCGGTCGGCGAGTTGAAAAATTTCTTCCAGGCGATGCGAAATATAGATGACGCCGATACCGCTGGTGCGCAGTTCACGCACGACGCCGAAAAGCAGATGCTGCTCCTTCTGCGTCAGCGAAGCCGTCGGTTCGTCCATGATGACGATGCGCGCGCCCGCGCCGAGCGCGCAAGCGATCTCGACGAGCTGCTGCTCCGGCATCGAGAGCGAGCGGACCTCGGCGTCCGGCAAAATCTCGGCGCCAATCCGTTGGAGGAGTTCCTGGGCAACGATTCGGCGCTTGGGCCAGTTCACACGGGTCGTGACCGCGACCCGTTCGAGCCGCAAACCGATATTCTCCGCGACCGTCAGATCGGGAAACAAGGCCGGCTGTTGGTAGATACAGGCGATGCCAAGTTTGTGCGCCGTGGCCGGGGAAAGTTTTTCGACGCGCTCACCGTTGATCTCAACGGTGCCGCCATCGGGTTGATGCGCCCCGGTGATGAGCTTGATGAGCGTGGACTTGCCCGCACCGTTCTCACCGAGGAGCGCGTGAACTTCCCCCGCCCGCAGATCAAACGACACACCCTTCAATGCCCGCACCGCGCCGAAGGACTTGGCGACGGCCCTGAGTTGGAGCAATGGGGCGGAAGACATGCGGGCATTCAGCGCAGCAACAACTCTCTCTCAAGGGTTTTAGGAAATGGGGTGGCCAACGGGATTCGAACCCGCAACAACAAGCTCCACAAGCTTGGACTCTACCATTGAGCTATGGCCACCAACCTGCAGTCAGGGTAGATTTTCGCGCCGGCCCCGTCAAGTTCTCGCGTGAGTTCTTTGCTTTACGCCGCGGGATTTCCGCCTAAAGTGCGGCCATGGTTGCGCTCGAGTCCGCTGAACTGTTTTGCCTCCTCCAGCCGGAGGAGCTGACCGCATTGCGCCGGGTGGCTGTGGAGCAGAGCTTCGCGGTCGGGCAGGAAGTGTTTCGCGAAGGGGATCCCGGTGACGGCGCGTTCGTCGTCAAGGAGGGGCAGGTGGAAATCTCCGGGCAGATCAACCAGGACACTCGCCAGGTTTTTTCGCTCGTCAGTCCCGGCGGGGTCTTCGGGGAAATGGCCGTAATCGAACAACTGCCGCGCTCTGCCTGCGCCACCGCCACCCGCCCCACGACGGTTTATTTCCTGCCGCGCGCCGAGGTGTTGGGCCTGATCGAGCGGTCGCCCGTGCTGGCCTCGGCGCTCCTGCAACTCATCAGCCGACGGTTGCGCGAGTTCAACCAGCATTATCTCCTGGAGGTGGTGCAGGCGGAACGGCTTGCCGCGGTCGGTCGCTTCGCGCGTTCCATTGTCCACGATCTGAAGAATCCCCTGAACATTATCAGCCTCACCGCGGACATGTTTTGCCGGCCGGAGGCGCCGCCGGAACTGAGGGCCTCGGCCCAGGGCCGCATTCAGAAACAGGTCGGACGGATTAACGACCTCATCACCGACATCCTCCAGTTTTCGCAGGGCAACCAGAGTGCAGCGCGCGTGCCGCTCAGTTACGCGGTGTTCATTGAAAAGCTGATGGCGGAACTCCTACCGGAACTGGAAACCAAATCCGTCCGCCTCGCCCTTCCCGAACCCGTCCCCGCAACGATTTTGAGCCTCGACGTCAAGCGGCTGCGCCGGTTGTTCATCAACCTCATCCTTAACGCCACCGATGCGATGCCCAGCGACGGCACGATCACGCTGCGGTTCAACCAGGATGCGCGCGAAGTAGTCACCGAGATCGCGGACACGGGATCGGGCATCGCGCCGGAGATGCAGGAAAAGTTATTTCAACCGTTTGCCACACACGGCAAAGGCCACGGCACCGGTCTCGGTCTGTCCATCTGCAAGAAAATTGTCGAAGACCACGGCGGGCGCATCTGGGCACGAAATGATCCGCCCGGCGGAGCGGTATTCGCCTTTTCGTTACCGTTGCCCGCCAAATAATTCAGTGCCGAACGCCGGCCCGACCGGAATGGCTCACATGTTCGGTACGGTTTCGATTCCCAAAATATCCAGGCCCTGCGCCAGAACGCGCGCCGTCAGATCGCACAACGCCAGACGGCTGGCGCGGTCCGCGGCTTCGGCTTTCAGCACGGGGCAATTCTCGAAGAAACGCGAGAAGTGACTCGCGAGTTCAAAAAGGTAGGTGCAGATAAAATTGGGCCGGTAATCCTCGGCGGCGGCTTCCAAGACGAGCCCAAAGTTCAGGAGATGGCGGGCGAGGGCGATTTCTTCGGGCGCGGCCAGCCGGATTTCCACCGATGGATCGCTGACCTCTGCCTTCGGGATTTCGCCCTTCCGAAAAATGCTTTGGATGCGCGCGTAGGCGTATTGCAGATACGGCGCGGTGTTGCCGTTCAACGCGAGAATCTTGTCCCAATTGAAAACGTAATCACTCTGCCGATTCGGCAGCAGGTCAGCGTATTTTACGGCCCCGAGACCGATGACCCGTGCGATCTCGCGGCGTTCCGCTTCCGGCAACGCGGCGTTTTTTTCCGAGACCACCTTGAACGCGCGCTCCTCCGCTTCGTCGAGCAGGTCGGCGAGCTTCACGTTCTCACCCGTGCGCGTCTTCAGCGGTTTGCCGTCGTCGCCGAGGATGGAGCCGAACCACACATGCGCAAGCTTCACCTTGTCGGTGAGCTCCGGATGCCAGCGACGGAACGTGGCGAACAACTGCTGGAAGTGCAACTGCTGGCGGCCATCGGTGACATAGACGATGTCCTGCGGCTGCCAGGTTTCAAGCCGGTGCGCAATGGTGGCCAGATCCGTCGTCGCGTAGTTGAAACCGCCGTCCCGTTTCTGAATGAGCTGCGGATTCGCCTGCCATTCGCCGTCGCGCTGAATGAGAAACGGGTCTTCCTTGGGCGGCAATGTGCCGTCGCTGAAGACGCATTTAGCGCCCTCGCTTTCACGGGCGATGCCTTGCGCCACAAGTTTGGTCACGATCTCTGGGAGGCGCAGGTTGTAAAAACTCTCGCCGAGGGCATGATCAAACTTCACCCCCAGCCGGCCATAGATAGTGTCGAACTGGATTTGCGACAGCCGGATCATTTCGCGCCAGATCGTAAGATTTTCCGGGTCGCCTTGCTGGAGTTTCACCAGTTCGGCTCGGGCGGCCGCGTGCGTGGCCGCATTGTAGGTCGGCTGGTTGGCGTCACACTGCGCGTTGATCGCCCGGTAGATTCTTTCCAGTTCCCCAATCGCATCGCGTTCCAGTGCGGCCGGATCGAGCAGGGTTGTCCAGCCGACGAGCAACATGCCGAACTGCGTGCCCCAGTCGCCGATGTGATTGTCCGTGACGACCCGATGGCCCAGCAGGCGGAGTAAACGTGCGAGGCTGTCGCCAAGGATCGTGGAGCGGATGTGGCCAACGTGCATCGGCTTGGCGACGTTGGGCGAACTGAAATCGACGACCACCGTGCGCGGCTGGGTGGTTTTGGCGAAAAATAAATGTTCGCCGCGCAAGGCGGATTGCATGGATCCACGAAGGACGCCGGGCTGGAGCCGAAAATTCAAGAATCCGGCGCCGGCGATTTCCACTTTCTCGCACCACGGGGAAACGTCGAGGCGGGCGACAACATCGGTGGCCAATTGGCGGGGATTGAGTTTGCGCGCCTTGGCCAGCGCCATGATCGCGGCGCTTTGGTAATCGCCGAATTTAGCATCCGGACAGGGGCGCACGAGGACGGCTGCCACATCCGCATCCGGCAAAACTGCGCGCGCGGCTTGTTGCAGGCGGAGTTCGATTTGTTGATGCGGCAGCATGGGAATTATTTAACCACGGATGGCAGCAGTTGGACACGGATAAAAACTCGCCGCGAGATCGGGGCGGGAACTACTTCTTCCCCTGTTCCTTGATGACGCTCAACATCGCTGCGGCATCGGGCGCTTGCGCCAGCACCGTGCGGAATTCGGCCTTGTGCAGAATCTTCGCGAAGCTGGCGAGGGTTTGAAGATGCTTTTGAAATTGACCCTGGGGGACGAGGAAAAGCATGACGAGGTTGACCGGTTGGTTATCGAGCGCGTCGAAGTTCACGCCGGTGCGGGAACGGCCCAGGGCGCCGACGACTTCGGGAATCAGATCTGTCGAGGCGTGGGGGATGCCGATGCCGAAGCCGATGCCCGTACTCATGGACGTCTCGCGCTTTTTGACCGCCGCCGCGATCGCGTCCCGATTCTGAGGCTGAATTTTTCCGGTGGTCACCAAGTTGTTGACCAGTTCGTCAATCGCTTCCCAGCGGGTCGTCGCTTGCAAATCCGGTAGGATCTGTTCCTTGGTTAAAATGTCAGCTAAGTCCATAACGCCGTTCCGCCGGGAGCATTTCGCAGGAACCCGCGCCTCAATTCAAGGCTGAATATCGGGCGCCGGCGGTTCGCGGCTTGCCTGACCGCGCCACCGCCGGATAATCCCAGGATGAAAACCGTCGCCATTGTCGGAGCTTCAAACGATCGTAGCAAATTTGGCAACAAGGCCGTGCGCGCCTTTTTGCAGCAGGGCTATGAGGTTTTCCCGGTGAATCCCAAAGAGGAAACCATCGAGGGATTGCCCGCTTTCAAAGGTATCGCCGATGTGCCGGGGCGGCCTGAAATGATTAGCGTTTATCTGCCACCGGCGGTATTGCTGAAGGTATTACCGGAGATCGCGGCGAAAGGGTGCGACGAACTGTGGTTGAATCCAGGCACGGAATCGGACGTGGTGCTGGCCGAGGCGGAGCGGCTGGGTCTGAACGTGATTCAGGCGTGCAGTATTGTGGGCGTGGGCATTTCGCCAAGCCAACTTTGACACGCAGGAGAAATCAGCCCGCGCCGCCGGCGACTTGCTTCGGCTCCCCTTGGAGCAGGGCCACGCCATAATCGCGATTCATCCGCGCGATGAAGTCCAGCGAGATTTCCTTCGGACAAACTGCCTCGCAGGAACCGGTGACGGTGCAGGCGCCAAAACCTTCCGTGTCCATTTGCTCGACCATGGCCTTCACGCGCCGATAGCGCTCCGGCTGGCCTTGCGGCAACAAACCGAGGTGCGAAACTTTCGCGGCGACGAACAGCATGGCGCTGGCATTCTTGCAGGCGGCCACACAAGCGCCGCAGCCGATGCACTGCGCCGCGTCCATGGCCAGATCCGCGTTTTCCTTTGGAACCAGGATGGAATTGGCGTCCGGCGCGCTACCGGTGCGGACGCTGATGAACCCGCCGGCATGCTGAATCCGGTCAAATGCCTTGCGATCCACGACCAGGTCCTTGATGAGTGGAAACGCCTTGGCGCGGAACGGCTCCACGACAATCTCATCGCCGTCCTGGAAACTGCGCATGTAGGTCTGACACGTCGCAATGCCTTTGTGGGGACCGTGCGGCTTGCCGTCAATCACCAGCGAGCAAGTGCCGCAGATGCCTTCGCGGCAATCGTGGTCGAACGCGATCGGCTCTTCCCCGCGATTCGCCAGCTCCTCGTTCACCACGTCGAGCATTTCGAGGAACGACATGCTGGCGTTCAGAGCCGGCGATTCGTAGGTTTTGAATCCGCCGGGACTGTTCGCGTTTTTCTGCCGCCAGACTTTGAGTTTAACTTTCATGGTCAAATCTTCTTTGCTTTTGCGCCGCCTGCCTTTGTGGGTTTCGCCATCAATGTGTGAAATCCAATTTCGCGTTTCGGCTTTTTCTTCTCATCCATCATTTCCCGGATGGCATCGAAAACGATTCTGAACTTCGCGTCGTATTTCTTTTCCAAGGATTCCAGCTTCCGCGCCAGGCCGGCGTTCGACGCGAGCATCTGCCGCAGTTGTACGAACGCGCGGATGATGGCGACATGGGTTTGCACCGCCCGTGGACTGCTCAACACGCCTGACAGCATCCCGACACCCTGTTCGGTAAATGCGTAGGGACGGTATTTCAGGTTTTGACCCGATTCCAAGGTCACAATTTGTGACCTTGGATTTCGCATGTTTTTCGAGGCGATTTCGCCGGTTTCACCATCCAAGGTCACAATTTGTGACCTTGAAATCAGCGCGGCTTCCTCCTTGGAAAGCTGAAACATAAAGTCCGCAGGAAAGCGATCCACATTGCGCTTCACCGCCTGATTCAAGACTTTGGTCTCGACGCCGTAAAGTTCCGCCAGATCACGATCGAGCATCACCTTCTCGCCACGCAGTAGCAAAATCTTCCGCTCGATGCGTCGGACTGGAATCAGGCTGGCTTCGCTCATGGCTTGGCGACTTTTGAGGTCACAATTTGTGGCCTTAAACCGTCATCACTTGTAACTCCGGGTGCTCATGTGAACCTCTTCGTAAACCAATGGCTCTTTGTTGAGGATCGGCGCTTTGCCGGGAGCGCCGGAATATTCCCAGGCGGCCACATAGGCGAACGCATCGTCGCGTCGCTTCACGTCGCCCGGGTTAACGAGGCCCTGCTGGGTTTCCGGATCGTCCTTGGTATACTGATACTCCTCGCGAAAGTGGCCGCCGCAGCTTTCGTCGCGATGCAGTGCATCGCGGCACATCAGCTCACCCAACTCGATGAAGTCGCCGACGCGGCCAGCATTTTCCAACGATTGATTCCATTCGCCCGCTTCGCCGGACACCTTGACGTTTTTCCAATATTCCGCGCGCAATTCGCTGATGAGCTGGATACCTTTTTCCAAGCCGGCCTTGTGGCGCGCCATGCCGCAGTAATCCCACATCAATTTGCCGAGCTGTTTGTGGAAACTCGCTGGCGTGCGACTGCCTTGGTTGCCCAAGAGTTGCCGGGTGACTTTTTGGACGTCTTCCTCGGCCGCCTTGAATGGAGCGCTGTCCGGCGCGGGCCGCTTGTCCGGCTTCTGCGTCGCGAGATAACCGGAAATCGTGGCCGGCAAGATGAAGTAACCATCCGCCAAACCTTGCATCAGCGCGCTGGCGCCGAGGCGATTCGCGCCGTGATCGGAGAAGTTCGCTTCGCCCAGCACGAACAGGCCCGGCACGTTGCTCATCAAATTGTAATCCACCCACAAGCCGCCCATCGTGTAATGCACGGCCGGATAAATCCGCATCGGCGTGCGATAGGCGTCTTCGTTCGTGATCTCGTGATACATCGCGAACAGGTTGCCGTAACGCTCGCGTACCTTTCCTTCGCCCAAACGCTGGATCGCCGCGGAGAAATCAAGATAAACGCCCAAGCCGGTCGCCCCGACCCCGCGACCCTCGTCGCACACTGTTTTGGCCGCCCGACTGGCGATGTCCCGGGGCGCGAGATTTCCGAACGCGGAATACATCCGCTCCAAGAAGTAATCACGGTCGCCTTCCGCGATATCGGCCGGATTCTTTTTGCAGTCCTCTTTCTTCTTCGGCACCCACACCCGACCATCGTTGCGCAACGATTCGCTCATCAGCGTGAGCTTGGATTGGTAATCCCCGCTGACCGGAATGCACGTCGGATGGATCTGCGTGTAACACGGGTTGGCAAAGCACGCCCCGCGTTTGTAGGCACGCCAACTGGCCGTCACGTTCGCGCCGCGCGCATAGGTGGAAAGGTTATAGACGTTGCCGTAGCCGCCCGTGGCCAGCACCACGGCATCGGCATTGTGCCGCGTGATCTCGCCAGTCTGCAGGTTGCGCACGATGATGCCCTTCGCATGACCATCCACGACTACCAGATCCAACATTTCCGCGTGGGTGAAGGATTTTACGCCGCCATTGGCGATATTGCGGCATAACGCGGAATACGCACCGAGCAAAAGTTGCTGACCCGTTTGGCCGCGCGCATAAAATGTGCGCGAAACCTGCGCCCCACCGAAGGAGCGATTATCCAGCAACCCGCCGTATTCCCGGGCGAACGGCACGCCCTGCGCCGCGCACTGGTCAATGATATTGACGGAC
Source organism: Verrucomicrobiota bacterium (assembly GCA_031406395.1). Lineage (GTDB taxonomy): Bacteria > Verrucomicrobiota > Verrucomicrobiia > Limisphaerales > JADLHS01 > JADLHS01. The sequence continues at coordinate 11,995 of JANOHH010000453.1, forward strand.
ACTTCAGCGAGCCGATGCACGTTCGCTTCCCGGGCGCGAAAATCGCCGCCCTTGATCGTGTCATAGAACAGTCGATGAACGGAGTCGCCATCGTTTTGATAATTCTTCGCCGCATTGATGCCGCCCTGCGCGGCGACCGAATGCGCCCGCCGCGGTGAATCGTGGAACACGAAGTTGTGAACCTCAAAACCCAGTTCCGCCAGGGTGGCGGCCGCGGACGAACCGGCCAGGCCCGCACCCACGACGATGACCTTGTACTTCCGCTTATTGGCCGGATTGATGAGCTTGGACGAAAACTTGTGGCTCTCCCACTTCGAGGCGAGCGCACCGGACGGGATGTTGGAATTGAGTGTGGCCATGTTACTTGGTCGCCTCCTTTCCGGCGGGCGCGCCGGACTCGACGAGGGCGGTGGACTTCATGTTGAACTTCACTTTCTCGGCGTAATCCGCACCGATAACGCGCAGGTAGATCGCGGCGGGAATCACCGCAAAGCCAAGGAAGATCGCGATGCTCGCCCCGCGGGCGAACCATTGAATCCGCGGCCACCAGACGTGGTCGCGTAAGCCCAGGGTTTGAAACAGGCTCGCCAGCCCGTGGCCGAGGTGGATGAACAGCATTGCCTGGGCAACGAGATAAAACAGCGCCACCCACCAGACTTGGAAACCGAGCACCATCATGGCGTACACATCCCGCACCGGCTCGCCGTGTAAAACGGTTTTGAGTTGGGAGAAGTCGCCCACCCCGTTGATCCCGGGGAGCAGGACCGTGAAATGGGCCAGGTGATACAGAATGAACGCGGCAATGACGATCCCCGTCCCCAACATGTAACGCGATTGCCAGGTTGAACCGTACGCGCCGCGGCCCGCGTAGTTGACCGGCCGGGCCGCCTTGTTCGCCACCGAAAGTTGTACCGCGGTGGTAATGTGCAGCGCCACCACGACCAACAGGCCAATCCGGGCGCCCCAGACCAGCAGTGGTTTGCTTTGCAGAAAGTGTGCGTAGGTGTTGATCAGCTCAGGCGGGCCGAAGATCTGGAGGTTGCCCACCAGATGTCCGATCACGAACAGGAAAAGCAGGCCGCCGGTGCCGGCCATCACGAATTTCCTGCCGAGCGACGAATTGAGAATTCCAGCCACAGTGCTCATTGAAACAGATTGATTGTTTCGCGCGCGCGTTACACCCCGAGGGGGCCACGCCCCTTTACGGGATTTGATTGCCGCGCAACGGAGGCGAAATCTAATGAGCCGACGCCGCAAAGGCAAATAAACTCATACAGTATAAGCCCCGCTTGGGAAAAAGTGGTCGTGGCTAATCGGTTGGCGATGGGAGTCGAGCGGCAAATCGTCAAGAGATGAGGGCGGGGCGCTGGCGTTCGACCCTCGTCCCTCGACCACGCGGGCGCTACGGCTGCTTGAGGCGGAAGAATCGCGCGCCGTTACCCGGCACGTTAGTCGTGAAATTACGGACCCCGAAGATTTCGATGGCGTTGGTGGTGGGACTCCACGCGCCCGGCGCGAGGCCGAGCGTTTCTTCGAGGTTGAATCCCGCCGCGCTTAACGGCCAGTTCAACACCGTGCTCGGCCCGGTCATTGCAATTTGCAACTTGGGCGAAGGCTCATCTGCATCGAGCACCCCGTTCAGGTCCCGGTCAATCCCCATGCGCTGGCCCGCGCCGGGTGGCACACCCGTCAAGGTGAGGGTATCCCCGGCCACGATCTTCGTTACGAGTTGAGCGCGGGTGAAGGGCGAAGCGTTGGTGGTGTCCAGCTTGTAGTTATTCGCGCCGGGTTGGTAGAGCAGCCCGTGGCGGATGCCGTCAATCGTGCCTTTGACAATCAGATTAATGTTCGTCAGCACGGCGGCCTGCGCTTCCAGCAAGGACCAGTCGTTGGAAAGGCTCGCGCTATTGACGTTCGCCGCGCGCGCCGTCCGGGTATAGCCAACGGCGGGCGCCGTGCCAGTGTCGAAGCAGAGCAGGAAAGCCTGTACGTTTGATTTTCCCACGGCGTCGTTTCTAAAAGTATTGCCAAATGACGGTATCGACAGAAACGTGAAAATGTCCGGGAAACTGCCGTCGTGGGTGAAGCCGAACCCGCCGATGCTGTTGGTGCCCGCAGCGGGCGAGCCTTTCGTGCGGTTCAGGCCGGTCTTCTGATAAATGTTGCGCAGGTGCGGTACTTTGACGTCATTTGGGCTGGGGAGAATTTCTTTGGGATTAATCAGGAGATCCGAACCGGTGGGCAGCGCGTGGCATGTGTTGCACGAGAGCCCGGAGGAAGTTGAATAGATATTGGTGAGGAACGTGAAGCGCCCGAGGAGGGCATTCCCGCCGCCAAAGTTCGTCGGGAAACTGCGATCGAGATTTTGATTTGGGTTCGGCTCAAAGATGATGGTGTTGATGAAATCACGATAAGCATTCATGTCGGCGGTCGCGAGCGTTGAACCCCCGAGCAGGCTGTCGAAGGCGCCGTTGAAGTGGGTAAAATTTGTCCGGTCACCGCGCCAGTGCAACGGCTCCATGCCCTTCAGGCCGCGCAATGTCTGCGTCGTCATTGGCCCTTTCATCGGATGCACGGTGCCGGCGTTGGTTTGGAAGTCGGGGACCCCACCGGGAGAATGCTGAAAGACGGTCTGATTGGTGGTCATTTGCCCGGTCGGGTCGCCCAAGTCCCACGCAATCAAATCCATCTCGGAATCAATGTGACACGAGGCACACGATACCGTGCCGTTGCCGGAGAGCTTCGCGTCGTAAAGAAATCCGCGGCCCTGGCGAATGGCCGGCGTGGTCGGATCGTAACTGCCGATGGGGATTTCTTTCGCCACCGTGTAACCCGCCAGTTCCACAATCGAAATGGTGTTGGCCAGGCGGTTGAGTGCGTAGAGCGCCGCACCGGATTTGAGCGCCAGCCCGCGCGTTCCGCGCATGTTGCGCGAGTCGGACGCCGAGCCGGGCGCAGTGGGACACAATTCAATGCGCGTGGTGATGTTCCCACTGGTGGCGTCCACCCGTGCGATGCGGTCGCTGCCGAACGCGGCGACGTAATAATTGGCTCCATTCGTCTCGAAGACGATGGCGGTGGGCTGGGCAAGGGCGTTGGTTTTGTTGAGCAACGTGAAACTGGTCGGGTGGTAACCGGGGTTAAGGTCGAAGTGCGTCAAGGCGCTACTCGTGATGTTCACCCGGCTCACGCGATTGGTCACGAAAAAGCCGCGCACGCCCGGTTCGAAATGCGTCAGGTTGCGCGCGTCGGTGTTCGCCACGAAGATATCGCCGCTGCCCGGCTGAATCGCGAGCGCGAAATTCACCGTGCCGACACGCGAGAAGTAGCGGTTCGTGCGCATCGTCGCCACGTCAATCTCCACCACGTCGTTGTCCGGCATCTTGTACTTGATGTACGACGGATACCAATCCGAGTTGGTCGCATCCACGATCAGTCCGGCTGCCGGCGGCGCGGGCAGCGCGGGGTTCATCGGCGGCACACCATTGGTGATTTGCGGCGGTGCGATCTTGATGGTTTGCGCGTCATTGGTCGCGGGGATCAGCGTGGTGCGATTGCCGGAAAGGGCGAAGGCGGCATAGACTTTCGTGCCGTTGGTGTTCACGGCCAGCGAGCGCGGGTTTTCACCGAAGACCACGATGTTCGTCAGCAGCGCCCGGCTCGCGAGGTCGAACACGGCGATCTGGTTGTTGCGCGACGTGGATACGAACGCCTTGCCACCGGCGAACACGACGTCCGCGGGTTCATCCTTCACATACAGCGTGTCCACAACGATGCGGTTGGAGACGGAGACAATACTCACGCTGTCGGAAACTTCGTTGACGACCCAAACTTCGTCATTGTTCCGCGCGTTGACCGAGACCGGCTCAACCCCCACGGGAATCTCAGCGATGAGAAACGGGCTGAGCGGATGCGTCACGTCAAACACTGAAAGCCGCGCGTCCGGGGTATTCACAGCGAACAACCGCGTGCCGTCGGGGGAGAGGCAAATGGGGCGGGTCTGTTTGCCTTCGAAGTTGACGTAGGACTGCGCGCCGGCGGACGCGGCGGTGACTATAAGCAGGGCGGCGAGGGCGAGTACGCTCGGAACGGCGCGAATTGTTCGGGTATGATTCATGAGGCTCAGGTGTGTCTATTGGCGGCCAAAGGTTACGCGGTCCAGCTTGAGTTGTTTTTCGTATCGCGGCCAGCATACGGCGAGTCCCCGAGCGGTTCAAGTGATCATGCGGTTTGATTCGTATTGCACCCACAGGGACCGGCAATTACGCATAATCCAGTTGAACCATGCCGCCGGCCCAAGGTGCGTGTTCCCGATTGGCTATGGCTGATGCAAGCGGAAAAATTTCGAACTGTTGCCAGGCGCATTGGTCGTGAAATTCTGGGCCCCGAAGATTTCAATGGCGTTGGTGGTAGTGCTCCAGGCGCTCGGCAAGATCCCCGGCGTTTCTTCGAGGTTGAATCCCGCCGCGCTTAACGGCCAGTTCAACACCGCACTCGGACCTGCCATCGCAATTTGCAACCTGGGCAACGACTCATCGGCATCGAGCACTCCGTTCAGGTCGCGATCGATCCCCATGCGCTGGCCCGCACCGGGCGGCACGCCCGTCAAGGTCAGCGTATCGCCCGCCAGGATCTTCGTGACGAGTTGAGCGCGGGTGAATGGCGTAGCGTTGGTGGTGTCCAGCCGGTAGTTGTTCGCGCCGGGTTGGTAGAGCAGCCCGTGGCGGACTCCGTCAAGGGTGCCTTTCATAATCAAATTGATGTTCGTCAGCACGGCGGCCTGGGCTTCCAGCAAGGACCAGTCGTTGGAAATACTCGCGCTATTAGCGTTTGCGGCGCGCGCCGTCCGCGTATAACCCACCGCCGGCGCGGTGCCGGTGTCGAAACAGAGCACGAACGCTTGCAAATTGGTTTTGCGTGCCGTGTCATTGGAAAAATTTCCAAACACCGACTGGGAGAGGAACGAAAAGAGATCCTGAAATTTGCCGTCGTGTTGGTAGCCAAAGCCGCCGATACTGTTGGTGCCGTTGGCGGGCGAGCCTTTCGTCCGGTTCAGGCCGGTCTTCTGATAAATGGCGCGCAAGTGGGGCACTTTAAATCCCTGTGAACCGGGGAGCACCTGATCGGAATTGATGAGCAGATCTGAACCGGTCGGCAACGCGTGGCAGGAATTGCATTTGAGGCCGGAGGGAAAAGCGAGACTCGGGTTCTGGTAATTCTCGTTGATATATGTGTTGCGGCCAGCGACGGGATCTCCACCGGCAAAGCTCATCGGCAAACTACGGTCCAGGTTTTGATTCGGATTCGCCTCAAAAACGATGGTGTTGATGAAATCGCGATAAGCATTCATGTCGGCGGGCGAGAGCGCTGAACCACCGAGCAGGCTGTCGAAGGCGCCGTTGAAGTGGGTGAAATTAGTCCGGTCGCCACGCCAGTGCAACGGGTCCATGCCCTTCAGGCCGCGCAACGTCTGCGTGGTTAGCGGTCCTTTCATGGGATGAAAGCCTTCGGGAGCGGTGAGGAGGCCAAAGCTCACCTGATTGGTCACCATTTGGCCGGTCGGATCGCCCAAATCCCAGGCGATCAAATCCATCTCTGCATCAATGTGGCAGGAAGCGCAGGACACGGTGCCGTTACCGGAGAGTTTGGCGTCATAAAGAAATCCGCGGCCCTGGCGAATCGTCGTCGGGGTCGGGTCGTAACTGCCAATGGGAATTTCCTTCGCCACCGTGTAGCCCGCGAGTTCAACAATGGAAATGGTGTTGGCAAAGCGGTTAATTGCGTAGAGCGCCGCTCCGGGGTTGAGCGCGAGGCCGCGCGTCCCTCGCTTGTTACGCGGGTCGGAAGCCGAGCCAACCGCCGTGGAGCAAAGCTCGATGCGCGTGAGGACGTTGCCGCTGGCGGCATCCACCCGCGCGATGCGGTCGCTGCCGAACGCGGCGACGTAATAATTGGCCCCGTTGGTCTCGAACACGATGGCGGTGGGCTGCGCGAGCGCGTTGGTTTTGTTGAGCAGCGTGAATGTGGTTGGGTGATAGCCGGGATTCAAATCATTGTGCGAAACCGCGCCACTGGTGATATTCACGCGGCTGACGCGATTGGTCACGAAAAAACCGCGCAAGGCCGGCTCAAAATGCGTGAGGTTACGGGCGTCGGTGTTCGCGACGAAGAGATCGCCACTGCCCGGTTGGACGGCGAGCGCAAAGTTCACCGTACCGACACGAGCGAAATAGCGGCTGATCGTCAAGGTTGCCACGTCAATTTCCACCACATCGTTGTCCGGCATCGTGTATTTGATGTAGGACGGGTACCAAGTCGAGTTGGTGGCGTCCACAATCAACCCAGCCTTGGGCGGTGCCGGCAGCGTGTTGGTCATCGGCGGGATGCCATTCGTAATCTGCAGCGGCGCGATGGGCACATTCGGAATGTCCTCCTCAGGGATCAGCGTGGTGTGATTTCCGGAAAGGGCGAAGGCGGCATAAACTTTCGTCCCGTTGGTGTTGACCGCAAGGGAGCGCGGGTTTTCGCCGAACACGACGATGTTCGTCAGCAGCGCCCGGCTCGCGAGGTCGAACACGGCAATCTGGTTGTTGCGCGAGGTGGACACGAACGCCTTGCCGCCGGCGAACACCACGTCCGCCGGTTCGTCTTTCACATACAGTGTGTCCACGACGATGCCGTTGGAGACGGAGATGATGCTCACGCTGTCGGAGACTTCGTTGACAACCCAGACCTCCTCGTTGTTCCGCGCATTGACGGAGACCGGTTCGACGCCCACGGGAATTTCTGCGATCAGGAAGGGGCTGAGCGGATGCGTCACATCAAAAATGGAAAGCCGCGCGTCCGGGGTGTTTACCGCGAACAGGCGTGTGCCGTCGGGAGAGAGGCAGATGGGGCGGCTCTGTTTGCCCTCGAAGTTGACGTAGGTTTGCGCGCCAACCGACGCGGTCGTGACAATAAGCAGCGCGACGAGAGCGAGTACGCTCGGAACGGCGCGAGTTGTTCGGGTGTGATTCATGATGCTCAGGTGTGTCTATTGGCGGGCAAAGGCCACGCGGTGAATCTTCAGTCGTTTTTCGGATCGCCGCCATCTTACCGCAAGTCCCCGAGTGGTTCAAGTAGTTAAACAGGATCATTGGCGGATGGTTCGCTTGAGCAAAAACTGGCGATTCGTGGTCAATTCCCTAGACTGCCCGAGGATGAGCGCCGAACCGGAAGCCCAATTGCTCGCCCGCTGCCGTCGCGGCGACGCGGCGGCGTGGGACGAGTTGTTCGACCGCCATTACGCAGCGGCGGGGCGTTTCGTCTTCCAACTCGCGTCGGACTTCACGCGGGAGGACGTAGAGGAAGTCTGTCAGGAAGTGTTTCTTGCCGTCATCAAGAACCTCAATTCGTTTCAGGGCGACAGCCAGTTTCAGACCTGGCTCTTCCGCATCGCGGCCAACAAGGCACGGGACTATCGGGAGAAACAACACGCGGCCAAGCGTGGCGGTGGGCAAGTGCCACTCTCGCTACAGGCCGAAGATTCGGAGACCGGCCTCACGATGGATCCGCCCAGCCCGGCGGCCCCGCCGGACTTGGAATTGTTGAACGGGGAGCGGGCCGGACTGGTGCGCGAGGCGCTCGATCAGCTCGGCGAACCATGCCGCGAGATCATCGAACTGCGCTATTTTGGCGATTTGAGCTACGAAGAGCTGAGTGCCGAATTAAAGCTAAACCCAAAAACGGTCAGTTCGCGCTTGAGCAAATGCCTGGACAAACTGGAGCTTATTGTTGCCAAAGTTTTTTCCGGGGAGAAATCCGGCGCGTTTCCGTCTAACCCGGTAAAGGGACATGGTCCCAAGGGGCTTTACGCCCAATAACTGCCAATGAACGACGATCGGCCAATTGAAAAACTGCTCCGCCGCTACGCGAAGAAACGTCGCGACGAAGCGGGCCCGCCTGTCGAATTGCATCCTGCCACCCGGCGGTTGTTGCAGGGCGAAGTGGCGCGTGAGATGAGAGTCGAGCGTCGAAAGCCGAGTGTGGAGAGCCAGCGTCCCTACCTGCGGCGGCTGTGGCAGGGCTGGTTGCCACGGCTCGCGTGGGCGGTGCCACTGTTCGCCCTGGTCGGCATTGGCTTGTGGTTGGTGCTCGACCGGCCGGCGACACAACAACTCGCGCTGGGCCCGGCATCAGATCAAAGGGCGGCCGTTGCGTCAGAGTCTCAAGTCTCAAGTCTAAAGGTTAAAGCCGTCGATTCCGTCGCTGACGTTAGACTCCAGACACCAGACTCAGGACGATCGCCCGACATTGCCCCAGCCCGATCGTTCAATCAACCTGCACCCAACCTCGCTGCCAATGGCATTGCGGGTGAAACCGGCCGCGCTGAACGGTCATTCGCTTATGTCACCGCGACGAACCAGTCGGTTGCTGCACTTGCTGAGGTGGCAGAATCAAAAGGCGATTCTGCGCGCTATGGCCTTCGAGCAGCGCATCCGGCGGATAAGTTGAACGTAACCAGTTCGGCGGCCCCTGCCCCAAGCCGGTCGAGAGTGGTAAGCCTAGCACCGAAAGCCAACCTACCATCCGACCCTCGACCCTCGACCCTCGACTCTCGACAGCCAGTGGCCGCACCATTGCAGATCTCTGCGAGCCCACCCGCATCCCTGGCGCGTAACGACAGCTTCGAACGGGATCAGGCGCAATCCTATTCCCAGTCGTTTGCCAATCTTGCGCCGGAAGCGCTCAAGCAAAAAGTCGCGAAGGACTTTTCTTCCTCGCCCATATCCCCGGTGCTCGCAACTTTCCGCGTGGAGCAAATGGGCCGACAACTGCGCGTGGTGGACAGCGATGGCTCAACCTATATTGGCGAGACGGTTCTGTCGCCGGCGACCCCGGCGGACACCGGTGGCAGCAAGAAGGAACAAACGGTGCAGTTGTTCAAGAGCGGCGGCAAATTGAACCAGCTTCCGACGGCGGCAACGTCCGTTCCCCAGCAGCAGGCACAAAGTAACTTCTACCGGGTCGCCGGCACGAATCGCACGCTCAACCAGTCCGTCGTGTTTACATGGAGTTTTGTGGACATGACGAATCAGCCGGTCGTGGCGCAATCTGTCAAAATCGGCAGTGATCAAAAAAAGGATGCGCAGAAGCTGCCGATGCAATTCCCGGCGCAGTTACAGAATTCCTTTATCAACGGGCGCGCGCAATTCGGGACCGGCCAGGAAATCGAAATCAACGCCGTGCCGGTGGCGCCTTGACGATTCGGTTGGACTTCAACGCCAAGACATAGCGCGGCGGAGCTGCAGCCGCAGTGGAGCGCGACCGGTCCCCGGGCGCAGCGGGTGAACGGCAGAGAAGTCTTCAGATTATCCGACCGTCTTCCTCCAGGCAAAGCGCTGCGGGCGGGGACCGCCCGCGCTCCGGAAAATCTTCGCCGAAAAGAACAACGTCAAGAGACCGCCTCGGCCACAAAGTTGACTCAGGCAGCCCCGCACTTTTCCAGAACCTCCGCCAAACGCCCTAGCGGAACGATTCTCAAAACAGGGTTGGAATTATCGGTGGACACCCACGCGATAAAAGAATGAACCGTCTCCGACCGCATTTGTGTCGGTGTAACTTGTCATGCCAGCTTGCCCGGTGATATTGCTGCTCAACAAAGAAAAGGGCGGCAAGCCGCCAAACTGGGTGCCCCACTCAAGCCAGTAACTTCGACCCTTCACGCTTTCCCAGCTAACGTTTACGCCGGAAACACCATTGGTCGGCTTGAGCAATCGCAGCATGGACAGGGAGTCGGTGGGATTAGTCCCGGCAATCCACTCCTGCGAGTTGTTGAATTGGTCAGCATCGGGGTCGGAGTAGTCCGCCGAACCATCCGTGGCCAAGCCGTAGTCTTGCAGCCAAGCGTAGGAGATGACCGAAGTCGGCGACTGAAATTCATAAGCGCCGACATCTACCGTACCGCCCACGACGCGCGGGTTGCCATCCAAATCGGAACCGGCAGGCGCGTAGCCGTTGTAGCCGGAATTGATGCAAGGAGAGCTGGATTGCAAATGCAAATTGCCGCCAGCTTGATCCACAAAAAATGGCGCGTTAGTGAAATTGCCAACCCCACTATCAGGAATTGGCTCCGTACAGCAGTAATTCAAGGTGCTTTCGAAGTGGTTTCCCCCGTTGTAATAAACGATGCAGTTGTAAAGGGTGCTGCGGCTTACCCCGCTTCCCAATTCCATCGACGAGTTTCCAAGAACCGTACAGTTGTTCAATCTGCATTCGGATGCCGCACCACCCAATGTGCTCACGGTATTACTGGCGAGTAGGCAGTTGTCTAAGGTGCTGTAACTCGCACCACCTCCGTACCAGTGACCGCGATTGCCCGTCAATTTGCAGTTGTTCAGGGTACTCCCAGTCGCTCCACCCCCATCAAAAGCGGCGTTGCCATTCAGTGTGCACTGATTCAGCGTGCCCAAGTAGGCTCCACCGCCGCCCGCTGCCGAATTACCGGAGATCACGCAGTTGTTCAGCGTGCCCGCATAAGCTCCACCACCGGCGTTGTATGCCGAGTTGCCGCTGAGTACGCAGTTGGACAAGATCGCACTCAAAGATTCACACCACACTGCCCCACCGCATTGCGCCTGCACCGGATCTCCTGAAGTCCGTGTTGTGCCATTGGTCAGTGTGAATCCCGTCAACACCGCTGCGTTGGTCAGATA
>JANOHH010000528.1:0-1138 GCA_031406395.1 Verrucomicrobiota bacterium
CGGGGCGCGGCGCACGAACCGACCGATTTACCGTCCAGGAACAATGTCAGCGTGCCGCCGCGTTTCACCGCGGCGGCGTGATACCAACGCCCAGCTTCCACCGCCGCGCCCGGCGTCGAAAATCCACCTCCCGATTCGATGCGCGCGAAGACCTTGCCCCCCTCCACCATCAGCCGCAACGGATCATCCATGCCCGCCGCCCACGCGCTGAAAATCTGGCCGGCCCGTTTGCCCTGCGACTCACTCAGTCGTATCCGCACCGCCACGCTGAAATCCTCCTCCGGCCAGACCGGCACGGCATAGACCAGCATCTCGTCGCGTCCGTTAACCTCGGTGCCCTCGGCGTCGCGCGCAGTGAACTTTGCGGACTTCACCTCACCAAACTGAGGAACTGCGTCCCCGCGCAATGAGTGCGATATGAGTTCACCGTTCGGGCCGGGCTTGGGATCCGGTGGCCACACTTGTTGCGGCGCACTGGGATCAACAATGAACCATGCCGGCGGAACATCAGGAATAGTTTCGCCGTTCGCGCTGATGCTGACCACCCGCCAATAGAGTAGGGCAGGCGTCTCGCCTGCCCTTCCCCGGAACGCAACCGTGTCAAACGCGATGCGATTTCCCAAACCGACGTTCGTCGCAAGCAGCATCGGCACAAAAGAGTCATTGGACGCGAATTCGACACGGTAGCTGGTGGCGTTACTTTGGACAGGCGAGACGCCTGCCCTACGTTGGCCGCGCCACTGGAAACGCACGTCCCCCAGCGGCACTCGCGCGCCATCGGCGGGCAGTTGCGTAAAAGCCGGGGCCGGCGGAGGGTTCATGGCTGCAAGCCACGAGCGATAGTGGGTGCCCGCCGCACCGGCACTCGCGAAATCCACCAAGCGCAGGAGTCGGCCATCCACGGTGGGCACCTCGATGACGCACCACGGTTCGCTCACCGCCCTCGTGGCTGCGGAAGAGCGATTGCGGGGCATTTTGATTTCAACCCGGCGCGCGTCAGCCAGCCTGGCCAGATTCACCAGCGGAAGCGCGTCCTCATCAAACGCATTCTGCGCCTGATCGTAGGCGAGCAACAGCGGGCCGCAATAAAGCGAGACTTTACCGATTGCTTCGTTGGCACCGGGAACAAACCGCACGG
>JANOHH010000536.1:0-1759 GCA_031406395.1 Verrucomicrobiota bacterium
GTTGGTCGAGCACGGTTTCCGCCTGCCGAGCGCGCTGGACAATCGCCCGCTGAACTTCTTGGAGTTCCAGGCGATTCAAACCCAGACGATCTACGTCAGCGCCACACCCGCGCCACGCGAGCTCGGCTGGGCGCGGCAAGCCTGTAGCCGCCGACGTGAGGAGGCGGACAGCGCGGCGAACCCCGAGGTCCGCCTCCTTACGTCGGCGGCTACGCCACCCGGCGTCGCCGAACTCGTCGTGCGCCCCACTGGCCTCATTGATCCGAAAGTCACCATCAAGCCGCTCAAGGGGCAGATTGATGATCTCATCGAGGAATGTCGCAAGCGCTCTGAATTGAAAGAGCGCATCCTCGTCACCACGCTCACCAAGCGCACCGCCGAAGAATTGACCGATTACCTGCGCGACATCGGGGTGAGCGTGCGCTATTTGCACAGCGAGATTGACGCCATCGAACGTGTGGAGATTCTGCGCGCACTCCGCAAAGGCGAGTTCGACGTGCTCGTTGGCATCAACCTGTTGCGGGAAGGCCTCGACCTGCCGGAAGTTTCCCTCGTGGCCATTCTCGATGCCGACATGGAAGGATTTCTCCGGAGCGAAACGAGTTTGATCCAAACCGCCGGCCGCGCCGCGCGCCATCTCAACGGCGAAGTCATCCTCTATGCCGATGTCATGACCGACAGCATCAAAAAATTCCTGGCTGTCACGGAGTATCGCCGTAAACGTCAAGTCGCCTACAACACCGAACACAACATCACGCCGCGCAGCGTCGTCCGCGCCGTGGAAGAAAGCCTCGCCACCTACGAGTCCACCCGCAAACAAGCCGACGGCGTGTTGCGCGAGGCCGGCGTGGACATTGATCTCACCACGACCATCAGCGAACTCGAAGAAGAAATGCTCGCCGCCGCAAACAACTTGGAATTCGAGAAAGCCGCTTTGTGCCGGGATCAGATCAAGGAACTCAAGCGGACATTGGATGGTTCATCGCCGGCAAGGGATGCCAAGACGAAGCCGGTGAGTTATCGCCCTTCCGGCCGCAAGCGTCGTTAAATGGCAAACGAATTAGCCTCGGCGACCGTCGGCTCGGCGGTCAACTTTTGGGGAAGTTCTGGCGGCGGGCGTTCGCCTGGGTCACCACCAGCGAATCCGGAACAATTGGTGTTGCCAGCGATGCCAGTTGATTGGTCGGCAAGCTGGTGCTGGTTGGGGTGCCCGGCGTCCAGTCCATCACGTACTCAAATGCGGCGGCGAGCGTGCGCACATCAGCGCGCCATTGGCCACTGCTGAGATACCAACCCGGGCGGTTCGAGGCCATTTGACCCTGGCTCGGCGTCTTGACCGACCGAAAATTGAAGATGGCAAAGCTCACGGGCAAAATCACCAACAGGCCAAGCCCGACCAACGCCACCCGGCGATTCCAGGTTGCATTCTTGCTGAAGCGCAAATTCGCAGCGGGTTTAGTCATAAATTGTTTCTCCGGTGATGCGGTGTTCGTATTTCGTTCCACGCTCTTCTAACACACAGTCGCTCGCATTTGTTTCAACTATTTTCCAACCGCGCGGCGTCCCGCAGGTTTCGACCAGGCTTGGTTTCGCGAATCTGGCAATCTGTTCGTAGTCCCACGATCCGCAGCCTTCGAGTCCCCGGAACCGGCAATCAAAGTGCAACAGCTCTTCAACCTCGAACCCTGAGTCCAACCTCGATCAACTTCCTAAGCGTCACCGAGGACGCTTTCTGTCTAACGGTTGTCTTCCGCCCGAC
>JANOHH010000540.1:0-2686 GCA_031406395.1 Verrucomicrobiota bacterium
GTTGGTCGACACGAACAACCCGCTTACGGCGCGCGTGGCCGTCAATCGTTTGTGGGAGGCAGTCTTCGGCATCGGCCTCGTCCGGACGGGGGAGGACTTTGGTCTGCAAGGCGAAGCGCCGTCGCATCCCGAATTGCTCGACTGGTTGGCCACGGAGTTCATGCAGCAGAAGTGGGACACCAAGCAGATGCTCAAGCTAATGGTCACTTCTGCCGCGTATCGGCAATCGTCGCGGGTAACTCCTGATCTGGAAATCCGGGATCCGGAAAATCGGTGGCTGGCGCGCGGGCCGCGTTTCCGGCTCTCGGCGGAGATGATCCGGGATCAGGCGATGTTCATCAGCGGACTGCTCAACGACAAGATGTATGGCCCGCCGGTGAAGCCCCCGCAGCCGAAACTCGGACTGAGCGCAGCCTTCGGCAGTGGCACTGACTGGGAGACCAGCCCCGGGTCGGACCGCTATCGTCGCGCGCTTTACACCACTTGGCGACGATCCAATCCCTATCCCTCCATGGCGACATTCGATGCGCCCAATCGTGAAGTCTGCACCGTGCGGCGCGAACGATCGAACACGCCGTTGCAGGCGCTGGTGACGTTGAACGACCCCGTTTACATCGAAGCCGCGCAGGCGTTGGCCCGCCGGATGAACGAGACCGGCCCCGCGCCGGCGGACAAAGCGCGTGATGGCTTTCTGCTCTGTTTGAGTCGCCCACCCACCAAGGCTGAACTTTCCAAAACGCTCGAACTGTATGAAAAAGCCAGGGAACGATTCGTGAGCGATCCGGACAAGGCAAAAGCCGTGGCGACAAAACCGATCGGCGCCGCACCCGAAGGCGCCGATGTTGCGGAGTTGGCGGCGTGGACGCTCGTTGGCAATGTGCTGCTGAATCTCGACGAGACCTTGATGAAGCGTTAACTTGGAAACCAATTCACCATGAATCCGAACTGGGAGCATTTGCAGCAACTGACGCGACGCCATTTTCTCCAGCGCTCCGCCACTGGCCTGGGGGCGATTGCGCTTTCCACGCTGCTGAAAAACGATCTGGTCGCGGGCCTCATCAAAGCGGTTGAGCCCCTCGCGCCGCGGCAACCCCATTTCGCGGCGAAAGCCAAGCACGTCATCTACCTGCACCTGACGGGTTCGCCGCCGCACCTTGATCTGTGGGATTACAAGCCGGAGCTGGTGAAACGTGATGGTCAGGAATGTCCCGACGCGTTTCTCAAGGGCAAACGATTCGCCTTCACGTCCGGCACTCCGAAGTTGTTGGGCACGCCCCGGACCTTTGCCCAATACGGCAAGGGCGGCGTCTGGTTGTCCGATGCCATCCCGCATCTGCACGAGGTGGCCGACGAATTGTGCGTCATCCGCTCGATGAACACCGACCAGTTCAATCATGCGCCGGCGGAGTTGCTGGTTTACACCGGCTCACCGAGGTCCGGACGACCCTCGATGGGTGCGTGGGTCACCTATGGGCTGGGCACGGAAAACGAAAACCTGCCCGGCTTCGTCGTGTTGATCTCAAGCGGGGTTCAGCCGAACGGGGGAAAGAATTCCTTCGGGTGCGGATTTCTGCCCTCCGTTTATCAAGGCGTACAGTGCCGGTCGAAAGGCGACCCAGTCCTCTACGCCTCCGATCCCGAAGGCATGGACCGCGAAGTCCGACGGATGAGTCTCGATACCCTGCGCGATTTGAACCAAATCCAGGGTAAGGAACTGGGTCACCCGGAAACCCAGACCCGCATCGCGCAATACGAACTGGCCTATCGCATGCAGATGTCCGTTCCCGAGGTGATGGACATCACACGGGAATCCCCCCAAACCATCGCGGCCTACGGCGCCAAGCCGGGCGAGTCGAGCTTCGCCAATAACTGCCTGCTCGCCCGCCGCCTGGTAGAACAGGGCGTGCGCTACGTCCAGTTGTTCGATTGGGGCTGGGATTTTCACGGCACCAATCCCGCGGAAGATATCCGGGCCGGGCTGACGAAGAAATGCGCCACGATGGATCAGCCGGTCGCCGCGCTCATCAAGGATTTACGCCAGCGGGGACTCCTGGATGAGACCTTGATCATCCTCGGCGGCGAATTTGGTCGCACACCCTTTCGGGAAGGTCGTACCGCCAAAGGCGACGTGCTCGGGCGCGACCATTACCCGGATTGCTACACGATGGTCATGGCCGGCGGTGGGGTGAAAGGCGGTTTCACCTACGGGGAATCCGACGAACTCGGCTTCAGCGTGGCGCTGGACAAAGTCCACGTCCACGATCTCCAAGCCACGATCATGCACCAGCTCGGTTTTGATCACGAGCGGCTGACGTTCCGATTCCAAGGCCGCGATTATCGCCTCACTGATGTACACGGCCAAGTGGTGAAGCCGGTGCTGATGTAGTTTTCTTCTTTGTAGGAGACGAGGTGACGAGTCTGAAATTTTTGCGGGTTTCTGAACCACCGGTGAAACGCTCGCCCTCATCCCGGCCTTCTCCCCCAGGGGAAGGAGAATTGTTCGCCGCCTCCCTCGAAAACCTGCGACTGGGTTGGCCGAGTGACCATCGTATAATCGGCAGACGGACGAAGGCTATTCCCTCTCCGTGGGGAGAGGGTCAGGGTGAGAATTCCCCGAAACGATTCGCGCTTTGAACCCCTGAACCGTAGCGGCGTCTCGGCAGAGCGCCGCAAATCTATTTCTCTC
>JANOHH010000551.1:0-8751 GCA_031406395.1 Verrucomicrobiota bacterium
GAGTGAATTGCGCCGAGTCATGGCATGTGTCGAGAATGGGATTGCTGAACGCCTTGCCGAAAACATTCTCCAGCAATTGATGCATCAACTTTCCACCGCCACCGTGCGCCATCAAGACGTGGGGATATTGCTGGATGGGCAGCGAACAGCTCGCGTCGAAGTCGCTTGATTTCATGCCGTCGCTCTCACTTCACCCGAATTCTGCCGTCGGTAGCGGTAGTAAGCGGCACACGCGCCTTCGCTGGAAACCATCGTCGCTCCCAGCGGATGCTCCGGGGTGCAACGTTTGCCGAACGCCGGGCATTCGTGCGGTTTGATGTGCCCTTGCAGAACCTGCCCGCTCAAGCAGTCAGCGGGTTCGTCCACGCAACGGTCGGTCAGGCCGAATTTCAGTTCCGCATCGAACGCCGTGTAGGCCGCGCTCAAACCCAGCCCGCTCGCGGGAATTTCTCCGACCCCCCGCCACTTGCGCGGCACGACCTTGAACACCTTGCGAACCAAATCCTGCGCCGGCAGGTTACCCTCCCTGCGCACGGCGCGGGCGTACTGGTTCTCGACTTCGGCTCGACCGGATTCCAGTTGTTGTACGCACATCAGGATACCCTGCAACACATCCAGCGGCTCAAAGCCCGTGACCACGATCGGCACGCGATACTTGGCAGCCAACGGCGGATATTCCTCATAGCCCATGATCGCGCAAACATGACCCGCCGCGAGGAATGCCTGCACGCGGCAGTTCGGCGACGACATCAGCGCCTCGATTGCCGGGGGCACCAGCACGTGCGAGAGGAGCATCGAAAAATTCTTCAAACCCTGCTGTGCCGCCTGAAACACCGCCATCGCCGTGGCGGGGGCCGTAGTTTCAAATCCGACCCCAAAGAACACCACTTCCTTCGCCGGGTTTTGCCCGGCGAGTTTCACCGCATCCAGCGGTGAATACACGATGCGGACGTCGCCGCCTTGGGCTTTGATCGAGAGCAGATCCGTCGTACTGCCGGGCACGCGCAGCATGTCGCCAAAGGACGTAAAGATGACCTCGGGTCGTGCGGCGATCTCCAGCGCCTGGTCGATCTTCTCCAGCGGCGTCACGCACACCGGGCAGCCCGGCCCATGGATGAGGGTGATCGGTTTGGGCAACAATTCATCAATGCCGAACTTCACGATGGCGTGCGTCTGGCCCCCGCAGACCTCCATGATGTTCCACGGCTTCGTGGTGATGCGATGGATCTCTCGGGCGAGCTGCTGCGCCAGTTCGCCGTCGCGATATTCGTCGAGAAATTTCACGGCCCGCCCTCCCGAAGTTCACCCAACTCCTCCATCTGTTTCAAATACTCAAAGACCTTGTGCGCCTCGGCTTCATCCACTTTGCTGAGCGCGAAACCGACATGCACGATTACGTAGTCCCCGATCTTGACCTCCGGCACGTAAGCCAGACTCGCCTCCTTGATGACCCCACCGAAGTTGATCCGGCCCATACGGGTGATCGGGTCATCCCCGCTGATGCTTTCCACTTTGCCTGGAATCGCGAGACACATAGTGTTCGATATCTCAATGCATGCTGTAGCAGCCGACGTGAGTCGGCTCTAACATTGCCAGCGTCTGGCTAAACTGGAGCGGACGCACGTCCGCTGCTACGATATTTAATGCGCGTCGCGCCGCCATGACCTGTCCCAGTGCGATGCCACCATCGTTCGGTGGCACGTGTTGATGCCAATACGGCTGAAAGCCTTCCGCCCGCAAACGCAGGACCGTGCGCTCCGTAAGATAGCGATTTTGAAAACAACCGCCGCTCAAGGCGACCCGCGGACACTCCCAATGCATCGCCACCCGAACCACCGCTTCCGCGAGGGCATTGTGAAACTTGGCGGAGATTTGGGCGATGGACACGCCGCTCCGGCAATCGTTCAAGATGCTTTCGACCATTGGCGACCAATCCAGCACCGGTGGAGAACCACGCGGGAGCAGGGGGAAATCGTAGGCTGCATCCGTTGTTGTGCCCTCGAGGGCGAACTCCAACTCCATGGCCGCCTGGCCCTCGAAGCGCGTCGCTTGTCGCAAACCGGCGAGCGAAGCAACGGCGTCAAACAGTCTGCCCATGCTGGAACACAACGGCGAATTCAACCGGCGCGCCAGCATGGCCTTCAGCGTTGCTCGTTCTGAATTCGAGAGGGCAGCGATGGGGCGGAGTTCCGTGCGGTGAAAAGCTTCGTCGCCCAGAAGCTCGTACAGCAATCCGAGCGCGGCCCGTCGCGGCTCCTTCACGGCGGCGTCGCCCCCGGGCAGGCGGAAAGGACGCAGTCGCGCGACCCGTTCGACGGCATCAACAGTGACGAGAAAAAATTCACCCCCCCAAATTGTGCCGTCGGTGCCATAGCCCGTGCCATCCCAGGCCACGCCGAGCGCGGGCAACTCGATCTCGTTCTCGGCGATGCACGACAGGACATGCGCGATGTGGTGCTGGACGCCAATGTAGCGCGGGCTTCCAGCCTGCAGGTTCACGGAGCATCCTTGCTTCGTGACTCGATGGGCGGCAAAGATGCCGCCCGAACCCGCAGGCAGCGCTGCCTGCGCTACTTGCTCCTCCGCAAACTTCGTCGAGCGATAATCCGGATGGAGATCGGCGGCGATGACTTCGGGTTGGGCATCGTACAGTCGGGGCAAATCGGCGGCCGCACGGCGAAAAGCGTCGTGCGCCGGTTCGGTTTCAAGATCCCCAATGTGCTGGCTGATGAAAACCTGTTCGCCCACCGCCAGCGCGACGGAGTTCTTCAAATGCGCGCCAACGGCGAGGACACTCCGCACTCCGCACTCTGCACTCCGCACTTGAATTGGCAACGGCGCGTAGCCCCGCGCGCGGCGCAAAACCATTGTGCGATCCAGCATCACTCGGACAATTGAGTCGTCCATGTGGCGGACGATCGGTCGGTTGTGCACGAGCAACACATCCGCAATCCCGCGCAACCGCTCCAGCGCCTCGAATTCGTCCGTGCAAATCGGTTCGTCACTCAAGTTGCCGCTCGTGGCGATAACCGGGAAGCCAAGTTCGGCCATCAGCAGATGGTGCAGCGGATTCGAAGGTAGCATCACGCCGAGGTTCGGATTGCCGGGCGCCGTTGACGCTGCAATCTCGGAATGCGTTTGTTCAGCGCTCGCCCTCACCCTTACCCTCGCCCCCGGGGAGAGGGAACAGCTATCCGCACTCCCACCTAATGCGTTCGTCTTTTGTGCTGTCTTCGTCTCGCTTAACTTGGATTGAGAATGCTCGGAGAATCGAGCGCATCCGATCTCACCTGCAGCGGCGAAACGGTTCTCCCTCTCCTGGGGGAGAGGGCTGGGGTGAGGGCGGGCCAAGCTCTTCAACAAAACAATCGGCGCTTCGGTCGAACACAGCAGGCGTGCTTCAAGCCCGGAGACTTCGCAAACCTCCTTCACGCTCTCCAGCGACGGAAACATCAGTGCGAAGGGTTTCGCCTCGCGCTGCTTGCGCTCGCGCAGCCGGCGGACGGCGCTTTCGTTGCGCGCGTCCACCAGCAGATGGAAGCCACCAATGCCCTTCACGGCCACGATCTGACCGCAGCGGATGACGTGGACGGTCGCCAGCAAGGCGTCGTGTCCGTGCGCGAGCCGCCGGGGTGGTTCGCGGTCGTTGCGTGGCGAGTAATTCCCGGAATCGCCCGGCCATAGTTCGACTTGCGGTCCGCAGACCGGACACGCGTTGGGCTGCGCGTGGAAACGGCGGTCAAGCGGGTCATCGTATTCTGCCTGACATGCCGGACACATCCAGAACGACTTCATGGTCGTGTTCGCGCGGTCATAGGGCAGCGCTTCGATCAGGCTGAAGCGCGGACCGCAGTGGGTGCAGTTCGTGAACGGATAATGGTAGCGGCGGTTGGTCGGATCCAGGATCTCGCGCAGGCAATCGGGGCAGGTCGCGCTGTCCGGAAGCACGAGGGCGGTTTTGTCGCCACCGGACTCGCTCGCTCGAATCTCAAAATGCTGGTAACCCGCGCCAGCCAACCAGGCGGTTTCTTTGCTTTGGATGAGACTGCGCGGCGGTTTTTCGGTTTCCACCCGGAGAAGAAATTGATCCAACGCCACCCGCCGCCCTTCGACTTCAATGAAGACCCCTTGGGCGGAGTTGTTCACCCAGCCCGTCAACCCCAGCTCGGTGGCGAGCCGATGAACGAACGGACGAAAACCCACGCCTTGAACCGCGCCGCGAACGGCGAGTTTCAAGCGGGTGCATTTGACGGGTGCGGCTGGATCAACGGTTGTCATGAGCTGTTGCCGGCGGGCCTCCCGGCAGTCCGGCCCAGCCAATATCGCCGCAACCGGCTTTGGGCTCTTTGCGTTCGTTGGCAATCTCCGCCCATTAATTGTCAAAGGAAGGGAAGCCGCGGCGCCCGGGGAATGGGAAATTTGCATCGGAGCGCGGGTCTGTGACCTGCAACCAATGCGCTCTGGTAGGAAAGCATGCACGAAGTCTCGATCATGGCGGAAGCGGCACGGATGGCCGTGGAAGCGGCGCAAGCCGCCGGCGCGCGCCGCATCACCGGATTGCGACTGCGTGTCGGCACACTGAGTGGCGCGGTGCCGGACGCTATGCGCTTCGCCTGGGACGTGGTCAGTCGCGACACGCTGGCGGCGGGCGCGCGGCTGGATATCGAATCCGTGCCGGGGTTGGGTTGGTGCGCGGAGTGCCTTGTGGAGTTTGAGTGCGCGGACTTCTTCAACGAATGTCCCCGATGCCACAATGTGAGCAGCGAGTTGCGGCGCGGGCGGGAGTTGGAGATCGCTTCGGTGGAGATGAATCAGGAAGAAGCATCGACAACCACGAAACGCACGAAATGACACGAAAGAATGAAGAGTTGGAGAATGTCAGCGGGGCGCGGCTGTGTTTGAAAGACCAGCCGCAGCAAAAGCGGAACGCGGCGGCTGATGCGCCGCACACCGCCGCTCTTTTCTGGTGATGGTTTCGTGTGTTTGGTGTATTTCGTGGTTAAACCGGAATTGATTTTATGTGCCAAGAATGCGGATGCGGAGTCGGCGGCGGCGATGTGAAAATCACCGGTCCTGCGCAACCAGCCACGACCTCGTGGAGTCTCTCGGCTGCCGGACAAAAATTGAAACACTGGCTCAAACAAGAGTCCACTCACGACCATGATCACCAGCACAGCCACGGTCAAGATCATCACCGCGACCACGGACATCACGACCATGCTCACACCCACGCGTCGCTGACGTTGGACCTGAACCGCTCGCTCATGGAAAAGAACGACCGGCTCGCGGAGCGGAATCGCGCTTTCTTCCGCGCCAGGAAATTGCTCGTGCTCAATGTCGTCTCCTCGCCCGGCTCGGGCAAAACCACCTTCATCCGCGAAACCGCCGTGCAGCTCGCGGGCAAATTACGTCTGGGTGTGATCGTCGGCGACCTCGCCACGGACAACGACGCGGCCCGGCTGAAGACCGCCGGCATTCCCGCGGTGCAGATCACCACCGGCACGGTCTGTCATTTGGATGCCGACATGGTTGCCAAAGCGGCGCAACAGCTCGACTTGGATAAACTTGATCTGCTCGTCATCGAGAACGTCGGCAATCTCGTCTGCCCGGCGGACTACGATCTGGGCGAGGATCTGCGCGTGGTGCTGCTGTCCGTCACCGAGGGCGAGGACAAGCCGCTCAAGTATCCGCCCATGTTCCACTCGGCCAGCGTGGCGGTGGTGACCAAGAGCGACATGGCCGTGGCGGCGGGCTTTGACCGCAAGTTGGCACTGGCGAATCTGAACCGCGTGAGCCATCACGCACAAGTCTTCGAGCTGTCCGCCAAGACCGGCGAGGGCATGAAAGCGTGGCTGGGTTTTCTGGTGAAACAGCGGGCGAAGTAGTTTTTGACCGCAGATGGACGCAGATGGACTTGCCGCGAAAGAACGCAAAGAACACAAAACGAGGCTGGCGGTCCGCTTCTCAGTGCCACTCGTACCATCCGCGGCCGGAGCGCGGTCTCCAGGCTGTGTCACTCTGATTCACGAGCCTCAATACTTCTTCATTCAACCTGCTGCCTTACCTTTCAACCTGGCTGATCGTCCATAGACCTTTCCCCGGCTTTCGCATGGACTATGAGTCACGTCGCAACGCAATGGAATTCTCGCTGCGCTGGGACAATGGTGGCCGTCCGCAAGGACTCCGCCGCCAGCGCGAGGCGAAACAAGACACTCAGGAGAAGCTCGCCGAACGTGCCGGGCTGGACGCCACCTACATCAGTGGCATCGAGCGCGGGCTGCGTAATCCGGGCATCAAAAATGTCGCCAAGCTTGCCAAGGCGTTGGGCCTCACGACCGCGGAACTCTGCCAAAGGGTGGACGCGTGAGGGCCCAAGCCAAATGCGGTAGGGCCGCGCTGTCGCGCGGCCGAAAAATCCCGTTGAACGTGCCGGGCGCGCAACGAAAAGCTGGGGCGGCGCAGCAGCACCGCCTTGCCGTCAGGCGCGTCAATGCGCCTGCCGGCAGAAGGTGCGGCTGCCGGGGAGCGGATTCGCTGTGGCTGCTGCGGGCGTTCGCCGCGGGTTCGGTGTATTACGATCCTGGCATCAAACTGGAGAACCTTTATACCGGACGGCGAAGTCCAAGCAGCGAAGTCAGTTTCGCGTGGCATCCCGGAACATCACCGCGCTTAACGAGACGGTGGAAAGGTTGGTGGTTGGTGGTTGGTGGTTGGTGGTTGGTGGTGTGAATGGCCGCAAGAGAACGCAAAGAACGCAGAGAGGGAAGTGGCGATGAAAGGTAGGGCGCGTCACTCCGTGCGCGCCGTCCGGGTGTTGTCAGTCTGCGGCGCGGAGGGGACTGACGAGCCCTACCTTTGCGCTCCGTTTGTTTTTTTGTGGCAAATGATTTTCGTGCAGTTCGTGACCACGATTCGCGCGAGCGAAAATCGTAAATCTGGGCATCCATGATCTGGCGGGCTTGGGAAGCCAATTTCGCGGTTAAGGAAAAATGCCCGATGTCTTTACCAAAGCAAAGCGGTCGGAAGTAGTGTCCCGCTTCCGCAAGTACCGTGGGCATGTCGGCTGCTGGGCAGGGTTATATGAACGTAACTATTCTTGCCTTTGGCATAATGGCCGGGGTCTCGATCTTGTTCGCCGCTGCCACCGTGGGCCGCGAGTTGAACATCAAACTGCCCACGCTTACGCAAACGGGGGACAGTAGCCTGAGCCGGCACTCGGTGACCTGGCTCGCAGTGACAGCCTTGATCGCTGCGGTCTTGATCTGCCTGCTCTGACGCCGGGCCCGTTTCGATTATGTGGATGCTTTGCAATACGAATGTGTCCATGGTCGCGACACGGCTTCCTGATTTCCCACGTCCCACCGAGGGCGTTTCAGCTTCAAGTTGAATTTCGCGGATTGGCAGTTTCTGATGGTGCACGCATTCTTCCCGCCAACGAGCGTCTTTGGCTGACGTCGTCACCCAAGCAAAGCGGTCGGAAGTGCTGTCGCGCATCCGCAGTCGTGGGAAAAAGGATACGGAACTCGCGCTGGCCCGGGTGCTCCGCGCAAATGGAATTATTGGATGGAGACGGCAGCTGCGCATCACAGTTGATAGTTCAAAGTTCAGAGTCGATGGTCGCAAGCGGGACGAAATCCGGGGTAGGGCCGCGTTGCGGCGCGGCAGCACCGCCCTACCTCAACCAAACCCGGCGCGCACGGAGTGACGCGCCCTACCTTTCGTGTCCGACCGGATTTCGTCTTTTCCAAGCTCAAGCTCGCGCTCTTCGTGGACGGTTGTTTCTGGCCCGGCTGTCCCGAGCACGCAACAAAGCCCCAGGGCAATCGCTGGTCCTGGCAAATGAAACTTTCCGCCAACAAGCAGCGCGATGGGCTCATGACGCGGACGTTGCGGCGGTCGGGCTGGCGGGTGATCCGAATCTGGGAGTACGAGTTGAACAAATGCGCAGTGCAGAACTCGGATTGCGGAATGCCGGCATTCGTGTGGCGGATTCAGCGGGCGTTGGACTGGGCTATACTCTGATGCGCCGGCAGCGCGTCAAGTTTGGGAGGCGCGGCAGCGCGTCCCTACCGAGAAATGAATTCGCGTCAATTCGTGAAATTCGTGTCAGCCCTTCGGTCAGCGGCAGAGGGTCTGGATCTTTGCCACGGCTTCGGCGAAACCGCGCTGGGCTTCGGGCGTCAGTTCCTCGCTGAAATCGAGCTTCACGGCGGGAATCGTCAGCCACCAGGCTTGGGGCACATGGCCGAACACATCGCGAGAGAGCGCGAGCATGGTGCGCGGGTCGGCGGCGTGGGCCATGAGTTGCGAGGTGTCATTGGGGGTGAGCCGGCGGAGTTGCACTTCGTTGGTCGCGTCCACGGCGGCATCCACGAAGATCACGGTCTGCGCCAGCGAGATGGGGGCGGCTAGCTCGGGGGTCAGCAACGGGCAGATGAGCGTTTGCACGCCGGGCAGGTTCAGGGCGGCCACGGCCCAAGTTAGGCCCTCGCCTTTGCAGATGTTTATGAATTTCTGTGGCATCATGTTCTTCGAAGGATCGTAAACACGTCCGTAGTAATTTAACAGGTGTGAGATGTCAAATGCACTTCCCCATGAGTGTATTGACAAACTCGTACCACTCCTCTTCAAGCGAAATACAAACACTCCTCCGCAGAGATCGAGTTCATATTTAGCAACCTCTTCTGTAGAGAAGTTCTTTGGAATTGCAGTTAACACTTTTGTAAGTGTTAGTGCGAACTTGCGATGCAC
>JANOHH010000593.1:0-2583 GCA_031406395.1 Verrucomicrobiota bacterium
ACCGTCCGAGGAGCTGATCGAAAGCGCGCGCGTTCATGCGCCAAGCAATGCCGGTACGGTCCCAAAAGTACAAGTTACAATCGTGTGACAAAGGTGACGAACCGGTGAACCCGCGCCCGGACCCGGAGTCCGCTCATCCACCCTCCGCCCCGCCAGCCTCACGCGGGGTCATAGTGAGAATGGCTGACGAACAACGCGATAAAAGTGGCCAGCATCCGGGGTGTTCGGCTAAATTTCCGGACAATAAATGCGTCAGAGTTTCCTCATGGCTGGGGTGGTCGGATTGTTTCGGATTGCGCTTTCGCTGGCCATTCTGGCCGCCTTGTCGCTGGCAACTCCTCGTGCCTTCGGTGATGGGATCGAATTCTTTGAAGCGAAAATCCGGCCCGTACTCGTTGAGCATTGTTACAAGTGCCACAGTCAGGACGCCGAAAAAGTAAAGGGCGGTCTCCGGTTGGATTCGCGGGCGGGTTTGCTCCGAGGTGGCGACAATGGTCCGGCCATCGTTCCGGGCGATCCGGAGCAGAGCCTGTTGATCAAGGCGGTGCGCTACACGGATGCCGACCTCAAGATGCCGCCGAAAAATCAGAAGCTGTCTGACCAGCAGATTGCCGATCTGGAAACCTGGGTGAAGATGGGCGCTCCAGACCCGCGCGAAGGAAAAGCCCTGTCGGCCGTAAATCAGAAGGCGACGCGACAACATTGGGCCTTTCAGCCCGTTGGGCAACCGCTCGTTCCGACCGTGAAAAACCGGTCGTGGGTGAAAACGCCGGTGGACGCTTTCATTTTGGCGAAGCTCGAAGCCAACGGGTTAAAGCCGGCATCGGCTGCCGACAAACGCACGCTTCTCCGCCGCGCGACGTACGATTTAACCGGTGTGCCGCCCACGTTTGGTGAGGTCGAGGCGTTCGTGAAAGACAAGTCCTCGGACGCGTTCGCCCGAGTCATGGACCGCCTGCTAGCTTCGCCGCGTTATGGCGAACGCTGGGGGCGGTATTGGCTGGATGTGGCCCGTTACGCCGACACGAAGGGTTACGTTTATGGGGATCGGGAGGAGAAAAGATTTGTTCATTCCTACGCCTATCGCGACTGGGTCGTTCGGGCTT
Organism: Verrucomicrobiota bacterium; assembly: GCA_031406395.1. Lineage (GTDB taxonomy): Bacteria > Verrucomicrobiota > Verrucomicrobiia > Limisphaerales > JADLHS01 > JADLHS01. The sequence goes on from JANOHH010000593.1 coordinate 1,107, forward strand.
TCAACGAAGACCTGCCCTACGACCAATTCTTGAAGCTGCAAATTGCCGCCGACCAGATGGCCGACGCCGATCGTGACACGCTGGCCGCGATGGGTTTTCTGACACTAGGCCGGCGATTCCTTGGTGTGGTGCATGATATTATTGACGACCGTATTGATGTTCTCATGCGCGGGACGCAGGGGTTGACGGTCAGTTGCGCGCGCTGCCACGACCACAAATTTGACCCGATTCCGACCAAGGACTACTACTCGCTTTACGGCGTGTTTGCCGCTTCCACGGAACGGACCGTTGCGCTCAACGTCCCGGTCCAGAACGCGAAGGACTTCCTGGAATTTGACAAGGAACTCAAGCGCCGCGAGGAGGCCTTTCGCTCCGTTTTCAACGAGAAAAGGGCGGAGCAATCCCAGCGCTTGCGTGCGCGCGCAACCGATTATCTGGTCGAAGTTCTGGAGGTTCAAAAGCTGCCCACCGAGGAGTTCTATGCCTTTGTGTTTGCGAATGAAATCAATCCGGTGGTGGTGCGGCAATGGCATTCGTATTTGCTGGGCACCGCAAAAAAGTTCGATCCCATCTGGTCGCCTTGGCAAGCGTTTGCCCAAATTCCGGCCAATGAGTTTGCGGCCAGGGCCGCTTCGATCATGGCTTCATTCGCCAATGGCGAGAACCCTTTAAATCCGCTGGTCGCAGCGTCTTTGCAGGAAAATCCTCCGGCTTCGATGCGCGAGGTGGCGCAGCGTTACGGAAAACTTCTCGCGGATGTCGACAAGAAGTGGAGCGAGGCGGCGGACAAGAAATCGGCCCTCAACAAGGACGAAGAGGCGCTGAAGCAAATTCTGTATGCGGACGATTCACCCTCGATCGTGCCTGCTGGCGCCATTGTTGATCTGGAATGGTATTTCGACGAACCGACCCGCGTCGAGCTCGGCCGGTTGTCCAAGGAGATTGATCGTTGGCTGGTAGAATCGCCGGGCGCACCGCCGCAGGCGGTCATCTTGGAGGACCGGCTCGTGCAGAAAAATCCACACGTCTTCAAGCGTGGAAATCCTGCCAGCACCGGCGAGGAAGTGCCACGACAGTTTCTTGAACTATTATCGAGCTCGGAGCGCCAGCCTTTTGCCAAAGGCAGCGGGCGGCTCGACTTGGCCAACGCTATTGCGAACACGAACAATCCGCTCACCGCGCGCGTCATGGTGAATCGCATCTGGCAGCATCATTTCGGCGCGGGCCTGGTGCGCACCCCGAGCGACTTTTGGACGCGCAGCGAGCCGCCGTCTCACCCCGAATTGCTCGACTGGCTCGCCCGCGAATTCATGGACCACAATTGGTCAATGAAACAACTGCATCGGCTCATCCTGCTCTCGGCGGTGTATCAACAATCGAGCGAGGCTGATGATGCGGGCCGCCTTCAATCAAACATTCACAATTCAAAATTAAAAAGCAGCCAGGCAACTGAGCCCGACTTTTTAGTGGGCAATTC
>JANOHH010000599.1:0-4165 GCA_031406395.1 Verrucomicrobiota bacterium
CGCCAAGTTTATCGAGGAGGCGCAACAACTTCAGGATCTCTTAGGGGTGCTGAGGCAGCCGAGCGGTACCTGGATGAGGACCTGGATGAATTGAAGATCACCGGAGAGACCCAGCAGCTCGAGGAGAGGTGTTGGATAGGGTAACTGCAATTCAAAGGGTACCGGAGGACCAAGCATTGGAAAGTGGATACAGGCCGGTGGAGTTGGCTAGATCCACTAATACTGCCAGAGGATAAACTTTCCGAAGAGGCCAAATTGCCAGAGATGCCCAGGGGCTTTCCCGGCCTGCGATGATGAAGTCGGTGGGGGCGATCAGTTGCGATCGACCGAACAACTGAGGGGTGCGGGTTCTATATTCCCAAGCCATTGAATGTCCTCTGGCACGGTTGCTGCAAAGGTGTTGGTAAGTCGTAAATGAAATCAGTTGTGATGTTTTGCGTGACCAATGGTAACTCGGGCCGGAGAATCGACCGGCCGCCGGGGGTGGGTCGCGGTTTCAAAACAGAACAAGGACGGTCTAAGACCTGAACGATGGCAACGAACATGAGATCATCATCTAATCGCGGGAAGTCGGGTTTGTTTGGATACATTAAAGGGATCTTCCAAAAGTCGGAAGCCCCGGCCGCTGAAGAGTCGTATGGCGAAACGGATGTCATGGTCGCCGCGCCCGCGCTTCATCCGCCGCCCCCCGTTGCCGTCGCGCCGCCCCCTGCGCCCAAGAACGGCAATGGCCAGCATGGCGTCCCTGGCGTTACCATCCCGCTGCAATCCGTTCTCAACGGATTCCCTATGGAGTTGCGGGCCAAGATTCGAATCCAGTCTGTCGGCGATCTCGAGATTACCGTCGCCCTTGAAAAAGTCCTGTCCCAGCTTGGCCAAGGCGTGGTGGCTGTTCCCTTTGGAGACATTCGCGCGGCCGCCCCGCACGTCTTTGCCCCCGGGATCGAGAGCGATCGTGTGCCGGTCGCTCTCCCGCTTGGTGAAATCCTTTCGCGCATGAACCCCGCCCTCCTCGTTCGACGCGGCGCACAGCGCCAAGTAGAAGTCCCCGATGAAATCAGCAGCCCCTTCGACACTCTCGGAAAGGGACTCTCGCTTTCGGTGGGGAACGCGCAGCCGGTGACCCCGGCTGCACCGCGCAAACCCGCGCCCGGTCCCACAAGGCCGGTGCGCGGCTCCCTTCCTTCGGCTCCCACGCCGCAGGCGCCGGCCGCGCCGATTCCGTTTTCCTACCTGAAGCAGCCGGCCGCGCCAGCCGCGCGACCGCCGGCTGCCACACCCCAAGCCCGCCCGGCAACGCCAGTGCAGTTCACGCAGGCACCGCGACCGCAGTCGCAGTCAGCTGCCGCACCGCGACCTGCCGCACCGCAAGCGGTCGCACCACAACCCGGGCATGCGGTCATTTCTACTTCTCTGAACGCCCTTTGGGAAAACTGGCCCGATGCAATCCGTCGGGAGATTACACAACACAATCTTGCCGATGCGAAACTTGCATTGCCGACCGAATTTGTCGAAGCAGCTCTGAGAAAGGGTCGTGTGGTGTTTCCGTGGAAAATGCTTCGCAGTTGGATTCGTCCCGCCACGGTGCCCGGAGCTTCCGCGCATGACGCGACAGAGCTGGAACTGCCACTGAAGGTAATTGCACCGCTGTTCATCGCCCGAAAGCAGGTTGCTGCCGCAGTCTCGACGAATGCGACCGTGGATGAGGAGATTCCGAATCTATTTTTCGGTTTTCCGCAACCAGAAGTCGCGCCGGCGGAAGTTGACCGGCCACCCGGTGAAGCGGTGGCAGCAATTGTTCCTGCGGGCCCCATAGAAATGATTCCGACGGCGGTTAGGCCCGAATCACCGATTCAGTTGGGGGCATCATCAGCACCCAAACCGGCGGATACCAATTACTATATCTGGGACGACGTCTCCGACACGACGCGGCTTCATGCCGAGGAAATCAAGCGCCAAGGGACATCCGGCCCGGAGTTCGTTACGCGCTATGCTTCGCCGAATGAAATTGTCTCCCGCGCGGCGGGGTTGGAAGGCGTAGTTGGTGCGCTCATCGCCCTGCCCGACGGCTTGATGGTTGCGAGCCGAATTCCGACGGACATGAATGGCGACACGCTGGCCGCATTTCTGCCGCAGATCTATTCCAAGGTCGGCTCCTGCACCAAGGAATTGCGCCTGGGCGAACTGAACAATCTCAATTTCACTGTCGGAAACGTCCCGTGGAAAATCTTCCGCGTGAACGCCATCTTCTTTGCCGCCTTTGGCCACGCGGCCCAACCTTTGCCCACTGCCGAATTGGCTGCCCTCGCGGTGGAACTCGATCGTAAGAAAAAGTAACTCAATATGGCCATTATCAATCAAGCAACTAAGGAACTGCAGGTCAAGATCGTCTATTACGGGCCGGCAATGTGCGGCAAGACGACCAACCTCGTTCAGGTTCACGACCACGTGCAAACTGCCGCCGGGAGCAAGGGTAAACTTGTCTCCCTCGCGACCAGCTCGGATCGCACGCTGTTTTTCGACTTCCTGCCCATCGAGGCCATGTCGATCAAGGGATTTAAAACAAAGTTTCAACTCTACACCGTGCCCGGCCAGGTCATCTACAATACGACCCGCCAGTTGGTGCTCCGGGGTGTGGACGGGATCGTATTCGTGGCTGATTCTCAGTACGAGAAAATGACTGAAAACGTGGAAAGCCTGCAAAAACTTGCTGACAACTTGAAGGCTTTGAAGCTAAACCTTGACGATATTCCTTACGTGCTGCAGTACAACAAGCGTGACCTTCCGAACGCGGCGCCCATTGAATACATGGATTTTCTGCTGAACAATCGTGCCGTGCAGGTGCCATCGTTCGGCGGGGCGGCGCACAAATGCGAAGGGGCAAAAAAGTCTTTCTTCTTCCGGTCAATGGCTCTCCTGTTTCATTCGCAATATCGAAAGCTGAAGAGCCGGAAATGACCACCCGCAGGTTTGGAATTTCGTCCACCATTAATTTTAGCGCACTTCCAATGCCTGGTATTTTTTGGGCTTCGTCAATAAATAATAGCAAAGTGCCGTCAAGGATGTTTTTTAGATGCTGAACACTTCGGTAGGCAAATAATTCTGCAATCTTAAAATCTTCTCCGTTTAGATATACCGAAGGTTCCGAAAGGGATTCTTTCCATTTTCGCATTAACATCGTTTTTCCAACCCTTCTGGGGCCAGCCATTACTACTACTTTGCCTGCTTCCAGGCTCTGGAAAAGCCCGCTTTCAATGGTGCGTTCAATGATTTTCATAAAGTCGAAAAATTTGATATTTGACCGTATTAACGTTAATGAGGTCAAGTTGTTGACCGTATTAACGTTAATTGGGTCAATTTGTTGACCGTATTAACGTTAATGAGGTCATCTTGTTGACTGAATTAACGTTAATTCGGTCAAAAGCTGACCTCATTAACGTTTTTTGAGCATCAGTGACACTTAAAATAATCGAACGGCTCCAAGCACTCCTTGCATTGAAACAGCGCCTTGCACGCCGTCGAGCCGAATTGGCTCACCATCCTCGTGTTCCGGGAGCCGCACTGCGGGCATTCCACCTTCGTTTCCATTCCCAGCAAAGCGTTTTTATCGGCTGAACCGATTGGCGGGGCGATGCCGTAAGCCCGGAGTTTTTCTTTGCCGGCGTCCGTCAGCCAGTCAGTCGTCCAGGCGGGAGCGAGGACGGTGGTTATTTTTATTTTTTGAAAGCCCTGCTCCTGCAAGGCTGCCCGGATGTTGACTTCGATGGCATGCATGGCGGGGCAACCCGTGTAAGTGGGCGTGATGACGACTTCCACTTCGCCGCCTTCCAGCAAGTGGACGTCCCTGACGATGCCGAGGTCGAGGACGGTCAGCACCGGGACTTCCGGGTCGGTGACGGTTTCGAGAATGTCGAGGATTGCTTGTTTATCCATTTGTTTAGGATTGTCCGAGTTTCAGAATTTGAACAGGGATGTGGGGAATTTCACGAATTAAATGTCCGGTTCGTCACCCGGGGGATGTACGCCCACCAAAAAAAGCGCCCGTCGAAGATTCACCAAAGGCGCACGGTTCAATTGAAGGGCTTCGACCGTCGCTCTGCCAGTCGGGGAAATTCCAGTGATATAAAGTGAATTGTTGTTCCAGGCAAAGTGCGCTGTCCATTTA
>JANOHH010000609.1:0-4468 GCA_031406395.1 Verrucomicrobiota bacterium
GGCTCGATTTCTGGTACGAGCGGCCAACTTAGCGGCTCTTCGTTTCAGGTTCAATCCGGAACCATCAGCGCGCGGTTGGCCGGAACGGGAGCTTTGATCAAGTCCAGCAATGGAACTGTGACTTTGGCCGGCGGGGGAGGGGCCAACACCTATTCTGGCGGTACAATTCTGAATGGTGGAACGATCAACGCCGCCAAGGTCAATGCGCTTGGCACTGGCCCGCTCACTCTCAACGCGGGCAACCTCAATATCGCAGGCTTCAATCAAACCGTGGGAACGGTATCGTTGCTCGGTGGCTCGATTTCTGGCACGAGCGGCCTGCTCAACGGCTTGTCCTATCAACTACAATCTGGAACTATCAGTGCACGGTTGGGGGGTACGGGAGCGTTGATCAAATCTGGCGGAGGAACTGTGAATTTGACTTCATCAAATACGTACAGTGGCGGCACGGTGATCAATGGCGGAACGCTCATGGTGAACAATGTTCTTGGCAGTGGCACTGGCACCGGCAGGGTGTCTATCAACAACGGGGGTATGCTCATGGGATCGGGCATCATCAGTGGTGCGGTGACGAACCGTGCGGGCGGGACCATCTCAGCCGGTTCGGGCGTTGGTCTGTTCAGGACGGGGGCGGAGTTCTGGCTGGGCGGTTCGACGAACCGATGGGAAATCAGCGACGCTGGGTCTTCCGCCGGGGTTGGCTGGGATTTGCTGAACATCACCGGCGCGTTGAGTATCTCGGCTACGTCGAGTAACAAGGCTTTTATTGATGTGGTGAGTCTCACCTTGGCGGGCCTGCCCGGTGCGGCCAGTAGTTTTAATCCGATGCAAAACTATACCTGGACCATTGCGCAGACGACGACCGGGATTGCGTTCGCGCCGGGGCAGAGCGCATCGACGGTATTTGATTTGTTGACCGGTGGTTTTGTGAATTCGTCGTCCGGTGGAACTTTTAGCGTTGGCACCGCGTCCGGTGGCAAGGATTTGAATCTAATTTATACCGTGCCGGAGCCGGAAAAGTGGATGTTCCTGGTGATGGGGATCTTTGGCTACTTGTATGGCCGCAAGTGGTCGCGTTAACCAAAGTGGAGGGGAGGTGTTTACTCGATCGACTTCGCTTGCCTCGCTCGAGAGTTTCTGATCGGTGACCTATGGATCTCCGAAGAGCACGTTTTCTGGAACTGCTCTGTCCGCTTCGGCCCTTCGGGCGACCAATCTAGCATTTGACCGAGCGACCACAAAATTCACGTTTGCGTTGACCTGATATTTCTCCTAACTTTCAATGGTTTGAACATGAAAGTTTTTATTGACGGTAAATACTTCGGTGAACGGAACGCAAAGGTGTCGGTCTTCGATCACGGGTTGCTCTATGGCGACGGCGTATTTGAGGGGATTCGGGCCTACAATGGCCGCGTCTTCAAGCTAAGGGAACACATTGACCGGCTGTTTTACTCAGCGAAGGCAATTTTGTTGAACCTGCCCATGTCGCACGCGGAGTTGATGCGCGCCACGGTCGAGACGTGTCGCCGAAACAAAATTCGCGACGGCTACATCCGCCTCGTGGTAACGCGCGGGGTGGGCACGCTCGGCTTGAATCCCAACCGCTGCAAAAGCCCCTCGGTCATCATTATCGCGGGCAGGATTCAGCTTTATCCTAAAGAGATGTATCAGCACGGCATGGAAATTGTCACTGTGCCGACGACGCGCAACTTGCACAGCGCGTTGAACCCGGCGATCAAGTCGTTGAACTATCTCAACAACATTCTGGCCAAGATTGAGGCGAACAATTCGGGCTGCGAAGAGGCAATCATGCTCAACGCCGAAGGCTTCGTGGCGGAATGTACCGGGGACAACCTGTTCATTGTGAAAGCGGGCAAGCTGTTCACGCCACCGCTGTCGGCGGGAGCGCTTTATGGCATCACACGGGGGACGGTGATGGACATCGCGAAGGAGGAAGGGCATGAAGTTTCCGAGCCAAATCTGACCCGTTATGACTTATTCAATGCGGATGAGTGTTTTTTGACGGGCACGGGTGCGGAGATCATCCCGGTAACAAAAATTGATGGGCGCTTGATCGCTGATGGAAAGCCCGGGGTGGTTACACGGAAGTTGGAAAACCGTTATCACGCCTTGACGAAAGTGTCCGGCGAACCGATATACGTTTAGATTTATGCTGTGCTGTATTTGCAAAGAGAAAACTGCGACGGTGCATTTAACCCAGATTGCCGGGGAAAAAATGCAAAAAGTGGATTTGTGCGAGGAATGTGCGAAGACCAAGGGTGTGAACGACCAGACGGGTTTCTCGCTCGCGGATTTGTTGCTCGGCCTCGGCGCGTCGCAAGAACTCGAGCAGGCCACTGGCGGCGTGGACATCAAGTGTCCCCAATGCGGATTCTCTCAGGCGGATTTCAAGAAATCGGGCAGGTTGGGCTGCGCGGCGTGCTACCAAACTTTTGCCGAAGGTCTCGAAGGGCTGCTCAAGTCCATGCACAAAGGCACGCGGCACAGCGGCAAAGTCCCGGAGAGCCTGAAACAGAAACGCGACTACTCCGAGCAGTTGTCGCAATTGCAGAAAAAACTCACCAAAGCCGTTGAAACGGAAAACTTCGAGGCAGCGGCGCAATTGCGAGATGAAATCAAACAGGTAAACAGCCGCCTCGCTTCGACGTTGGTAACTTGAGCATTATGGATCTCAATCAGTTTCTTGTCTCGACAGCCGAAAGCACCCAGCGCAAAGGGCCACATGATCGCATCGTTATGTCGAGCCGTGTGCGGCTCGCCCGCAACCTTAAGGATGGCGCTTTTCCCGGCTGGGCCAAGAAACCCGAGCGCGTGCGCATCCTCGAGTTGGTCCGTCCAGCGGTCGAAAGCCTGCCGGAGATGAAGGGCGCGTTCTCGGAGACGATGGACACTTTGGTGCCGCTCGATAAGCAGCTGCTCGTGGAGCGCCACCTGATCAGTCGCGAGCATGCGGCCAAGAGCGCGGGCAGCGGGGTGATTCTCAATCGCGACGAAACGCTGTGCGTGATGATCAATGAGGAGGATCATTTGCGAATGCAGGCTCTGCGACCGGGCCTGCAATTGCGTCAGGCGTGGATGGCGATTGACCGGCTGGATTCGGAACTTGAACGAAAACTGAATTATGCGTTCAGCAATGATCTGGGGTATTTGACCGCCTGCCCGACGAACCTCGGCACCGGTATTCGTGTGAGTGCGATGTTGCATCTCCCGGGGCTGGTCCTGGCCGAGCAGATCAATCCGATCATTCAATCGGTGAACAAGCTCGGCCTTGCCGTGCGCGGGCTGTATGGCGAGGGCACGGAAGCGTTGGGCAATGTCTTTCAAGTGTCCAATCAGATGACGCTCGGGGAGTCCGAAAGCAGCATCGTCGAACGCCTTGAGAAAGTGCTTTCTCAAATCATCGAGCACGAGGAAAATGCCCGGCAGACGTTATTGGAGAAAAAGCCCAAGACGATTTATAACCACATCGGTCGGGCCTACGGCATTTTGGCCAACGCCCACAGCATTTCCTCCAAGGAAACCATGAATTTGCTGTCGTTACTTCGGCTGGGTGTGGAAGTGGGATTGTTTCCGACCATGCAAGGACCGCTGGTGGACGAGTTGTTCATTCTTACCCAGCCGGCGCACCTGCAGAAGCAACATTCGGAGAAACTTTCCGCTGAGGAACGTGATTTGCTCCGAGCTGACATGTTGCGTGAACGGCTCAAACCCGTCAGCCGGCCTGTGGCTAGGCCGGGCGGCTCCTCCGCGCCCGGAGTGGACAAAACTGGACAAGCATAGCAACTTGCAACACTTATGAGCGAAGAAGCCATGAACAATTTTACGCCACGTGCCCAGCAGGTGCTTGCGTTGGCGCGCAAAGAAGCCGACCGCTTTAACCACAACTTCGTCGGCACGGAGCATCTGTTGCTGGGGCTCATCAAGCTTGGCCAGGGTGTCGCGGTCAATGTGCTCCAGAAGATGAACCTCGACCTCGAGACTGTACGCATGGAGGTCGAGAAACTGGTGGGCACGGGGCCTGACCAGAAAATGATCGGGAACATCCCTTACACCCCGCGCGTCAAGAAAGTCCTGGCCCTGGCATCGAAGGAGGCCAAAGCGCTCAATCATACCTACGTCGGCACTGAACATATTCTGCTCGGTTTGCTCCGCGAAGGTGACGGCGTGGCCGCGCGCGTTTTGAAGAGCTTGGAAGTGGATATTGAACTGACGCGGCAGGAGATTCTGAAGGAGCTTGATCCCAACTTCGCGACGCAGGAGGAGCAAGCAGCCGGGGAAAATCCCGAGAAGCCAAACCCCAGCGAAAAGAAGGGTGAAGTCAAAACCCCCGCCCTCAAGGCGTATGGTCGCGACCTGACAGAACTGGCCCGCAAGGGCGACATGGATCCCGTCATTGGCAGAAAGAATGAAATCGAGCGCGTCATTCAGATTCTCTGCCGGCGGACGA
>JANOHH010000614.1:0-5115 GCA_031406395.1 Verrucomicrobiota bacterium
ACCACACCACCCCCCGCGGCCAGCGAGCCATTGCCGGAAGTGGTCGCAGTGAGCGAGGCGTTCAACTGGGCGCAACTGGAATCCGCCAACTACCATGAGTACGTGGCGAATCTGCGGGCGATCGGTTGTCCCGAGCCGACCGTCCGGGACATCATCATCGCGGACGTGAATGATCTGTTCACTCCGCGCGTCAAGGCGCTGGTGGACGAGGTCAACGGGCGCTTTTGGGAGTTGATTCTTCAGCCGGATGACTTTGAGAAAATGATCGAGTTTAAACACGACCAATTGCGGGCGCTGGAGGAGGAGCGGGACGAGCTGTTCACCGCGCTCTTTGGCGAAAGCAATCCGCGGTCAGCCGAAAACATCCTCCGTTCCGCCGCTGACCGACGGGCGCAGTGGGAACGAATTGGTGACTTTTTGTCGGAAGAAAAGTGCGCGCGATTCGTGGCCGCCCACGAGGAACTCGAACGCGCCTGGGTGGATTGCTCGCGAACGCCGGGCCTGACCGGCAGCCAACAACAGGCCAAATGCAAGGAATTGGAGGCCGCCCGCGACCAGTCCCTCCGCGCCGGACTCACCGCTGAGGAGTATGCCGAGCTGCAGTTGCGCCAGTCGCCGGCCTCGAGTTTGTGCGAGCGGTTGGTGGGTTTGGATTTGAGCGAGGAAACGGTGCGCGCCGTGGCGCGCCTGCAATTCGCGAACACGGAGGCGCAGGCGGCACTTCCACCGAAGGCCGCGGATTTCAAATCGCGCACGGCGCAATTGCAGCAGCAAAGTGACGAGCAGACGCGGGAGCTGATTGGCCCGGACAGTTTCGCTGCCTTCCGACGTGCGACCGACGTTCGTTACGAACCCATTTATCGCGTGACGCAGCGGCTCGAACTACCCGCCGCCACGGCCGGGCAGGTTTACGACATCCGTCGGCAAGCCGAGGATGCGGTCCACCAGGTAAAGGCGGACCAATCGCTCGCGGCGGAAGCGCGGCGGGCGCAGCTCCAAGCCATCGGCGCGGAAACAAGGCAAAGTCTTTCCGCTGCATTTGGGGCGAAAGGATTGGCCGCCTACGAAAACCTTGATGGTGGCTGGATGCAGCAATTTACGTCCTTCAAATGAAGAACCGCAGCCGAAACCGTTCATAAACTACCACCCACAAGCGATGATGGATAAACTCCAAGACGCGAAACCCATCGTTCGTGAGGAGAAAACGGTGCTTGAGTCACCGAAAAGCCAAGCCAAGCATGGTCCCCAGGGCTGATGCATTTCACCTGTGAGGGCGCAATTGAAGCGGTAGGGTCGGCGCGCTGCGCTGACCTACCGGCCCATACAGGGCCGGAAATCTTTCGCGGTGGCGTGCGTCTCCGGTAAAGAGTTTGCACCGCTGCACGCGGCGCGGGTCGTCGCAGCGCGCCGACCCTACCAGATTTGGATGGGGCGGCCGTTGAGTAGTCACTCTGAATGTATTGACTGGCGCGGCGTTTTAAGTCGGAATTGAGCGCAATGCAGACACGTATGAAGCACTCGGAAAATCGGGCAAACGCCAGTCGAAGCACCGGAGCAGCGCATTGGTGCGCGCTGGCGGTCTTGTCCGGGATTTTGACCACCGGTTGTTCGATCAAGAAAATGGCGGTGAATGCGGCCGGCAACGCGCTGGCCGGCGGCGGCACCACGTTTACCTCGGATGATGATCCCGAGTTGATCAAAGCCGCCCTGCCCTTCAGCCTGAAATTGATGGAGAGCCTGCTCGCGGAAAGTCCGCGTCACCAAGGCCTGCTCTTCGCCACCGCCAGTGGGTTTACCAGCTATGCCGTGGCGTTCGTGCAGCAGGATGCGGATGAGGCGGAGAAGGAGAATTATGAAAAGGCAGAGGCGATTAAAAAACGCGCCCTGCGCCTTTTTCTGCGCGCGCGCAATTACGGCCTGCGCGGCCTTGACGTTAGCCACCCAGGGTTTGAGAAAAAGCTCCGCGCTGATCCGACCGCCGCCGTGCGGGTCACCAAGAAAGCCGATGTGCCCTTGTTGTATTGGACGGCCGCGGCTTGGGCCAAGGCGATTTCATTGTCCGTGGATGATCCCAACTTGGTGGCCGATCTGCCCATGATCGAAGCCTTGATCAACCGCGCTCTGGAGTTGGACGAATCCTGGAATCAGGGCGCGATCCACGGTTTCCTCATCACCTACGAAATGTCCCGCGCCCTCCCGGAGGCCGAACGCGAGGCCCGCGCCCGAAAGCACTTCGAACGGGCGATGGAATTGTCGCAGGGCCAGCAAGCCGGCCCGCTGGTGTCCCTGGCGGAATCGGTGTCCGTGCCCAAACACGATGCGCGCGAATTCGATGCGTTGCTCACCCAGGCATTGGCGATTGACCCGGACAAGCACCCTGAATCGCGGCTCATCAATCTGGTCATGCAACGCCGGGCGCGCTGGTTGCTCGCCCAGCGCGACGAACTGTTTTTGACAAATGCCAAGTAAAGCCGCCAACATGAGCCGAATTGTACAATGAATAATTTCAATATCCGAATGAAGCACCCGCTCCCCATTTTTACCCTCCTGCTGGCCACACTGGCCCTGCTGGCATCTCCGACGCGGGCGACGTGTGCCGAAGACAAAATAAAAATAAAACTCGCCTCCATCGTCCCCACCGGCTCGTCCTATCACAAGAGCCTGCTCCGGATGCGCGACAAGTGGCGCCAGATTTCGGGCGGGCGCGTGGACGTGGTGATATACGAGGGCAACAAGGCCGCCGGAGAAGCGGAATCGGTGGGTTTGATGCAGGTGGATCAGTTGCAGGCGTCCCTGTTGTCGTCCACCGGGCTGCTCGAAATCGAGCCGGCAGTGCTCGGCCTGCAAGCCATGCCGATGTCGTTCCAGTCGCTGGCGGAAGTGGACTACGTGGGCGAGAAACTGCAACCCATGCTCGAAAAGCGATTGCGCGCCAAGGGCTTTGTCGTGCTGTTCTGGACCGACGTCGGGTGGGTCCGGTTTTTCTCCAAGAAACCGGTCTTGCATCCCACGGACATGAAAAAACTGAAACTATTCTCGTGGGCGGGCAGCAACAGTCAGGTGGAGAGTTACAAAGCGGCCGGGTTCAACCCCGTACCCTTGGAGACGGCGGACGTCCTGCCGGGCCTGACCACGGGCCTGATCGAAGCGGTGCCGATGCCGCTGTTCGCCGCGTTGGGCATGCAGATTGACCTGCGCGCGCCGTACTTGCTGGAGTTGAATTGGGGCGTGTTGGTCGGGGCGCTGGTGATCACCCAGAAGACGTGGGACCGAATTCCGGCAGACTTACGACCGGCGTTGCAAGCGGCGGCCTTGGAAGCCGGGCGGGAAAACAAAGCCGCCGGCCGCGCCGAAAGCGAGGACGCCGTGGCGAAAATGAAACAGCGCGGATTGACGGTGGCGAAAGTGACCCCGGAGATTGAAGCGGAATGGCGGCAAACGGTGGAGGCGGTCGTGGATACGATCCGCGGCAAGATTGTGCCGGCGGACGTTTTTGATGAAACCCAGCGGCTGATCCGAGAATATCGCGCCAATCAAAAGTCGGCGAAATGAGGGGCAGCCACAGCAAAGGGGGGATTGTCCAAGCCTCACTGGGGAGTGACCGGAAAATTCTGGACTTGAAGCATGAGCGCTGAAATCTCCCCCACCCCTGAGCCGTCCTCACTGCCGGGCTGGCAGCTCCATGTTCGCACGAGTGAGAATCTGCTCATTGTTCTGGCCCTAGCGCTGATGATGGTGGTGCCGCTGGCAGAAATTCTCCTGCGAAAGCTTTTTCACACGGGTATCGTCGGTTCTTCGACCATTGTCCAGCACCTCACACTGATCGTCGGCATGTTGGGCGGCGCCTTGGCGGCACGCGAAGGCCGATTGCTGGCGCTCTCGACCGCCACGAACTATTTCAAAGGTGGCTGGAAAATCTTTGCCGCGATCTTCGGCAACGGCTTCGCCGCCGCCGTGAGCTTGTTTTTGTGCGTGGCCAGCGCACGCTTTATCGTCGGCACCATGGGGCTCGACAAGATCCTCGCTTACGGAATCCCGGTCTGGGTCGTGCAGCTTTTTCTGCCGATCGGCTTTGGTTTGGTTGCATTGCGATTGATCTGGAACGCTTCGAACCTATGGAAATGGCGGCTGCTGGCTCTGGCGTTTTGCGTGGGGGTGGCGGTGATGGGTTACTGGTCCCCTTTCGAGCCAGAGAAACTCCGCATCCCGGCCTTGGCCGTGTTATTAGTTGCCACCTTGCTGGGCGCGCCAGTGTTCGCCACGCTGGGCGGCGCAGCTCTGATCCTGTTTTGGAGTGGCGGCGACACCGTGGCCGGGATTCCCTCAAAGCATTACCAGTTGGTGACCAACCCAACGCTGCCCAGCATTCCGCTGTTCACCCTTGCGGGATATTTTTTGGCCGAAGGCGGCGCCTCGAAACGATTGGTGAGGGTTTTCCTGTCTTTGTTCGGAACCTTGCGTGGCGGCCCCGCCATCGTCACCGCACTGGCTTGCGCATTTTTCACCTCGTTTACGGGCGCCTCGGGCGTGACCATTCTCGCGCTCGGCGGGCTGCTGATGCCCGTCCTGGTCGCGGCCAAATACTCCGAACGCTCGTCCCTGGGCCTGTTGACCGGCGCCGGGTCGCTCGGACTTTTATTTCCGCCCTGTTTACCGCCGATCCTCTACGCCATCGTCGCCAGCACGAGTGGGAGCAGCGTCACCATTCAGCAAATGTTTCAAGGCGGCTTGTTGCCCGGCATTTTGCTGATGGCGATGGCGGCCGCTTGGGGTGTTTGGTGCAGCCCAAAACTGGCCAGCACGGCAAAACGGTTCGACGCGCTCGAAGCGCGCCAGGCGATCTGGAACGCGAAGTGGGAACTCCTGATTCCCGTGGTGGCGCTGGCAACTTTATTCGGCGGGTTCGCCACGCCGGTGGAAGCGGCTGCCGTCACCGCCTGCTACGCCCTCTTTTGCGAGGTCGTCATCTACCGTGATCTGAAGTTGTTCAAAGATGTGCCGCGTGTGATGACGGAGTGTGGGTTGTTGATTGGCGGCGTGCTTCTGATTCTGGGGGTGGCCCTCGGCTTCACCTATTATTTGATCGACGCCCAGATTCCCGACAAAGGCGTGGAA
>JANOHH010000655.1:0-6747 GCA_031406395.1 Verrucomicrobiota bacterium
GCACCCAGATCAGCAAGGCGTGCAGCTTGCCGGCGAGGTGCGCCAGGCAGTTCGAATTTCGTCCCTGTTCAGCACCGCCCTTCCATAGGGCATCGAATAATTGGCTATCAAGTTACATTATTTTCGATTATCAGGGTTGCGGGCGAAAGTGGTATTGCTAAAACCATGAACGCGAATTCATTTTCGGATCACGGACGAGATGACCGCAGAGCAACGGTGGACGCGGCGCGCAGCCAAAGCTTCCTCGGCATTGATGTCGGGGCTGAGACCATCAAGGTCGTTGAAATGTTGCGGGAGGGGCCGGAACTGCGAATCGGTCGGCGGCGGCTCGTTGAGCATCACAAGGAACCTGCCCAGCGCCTGCTCGAACTGCTCGGCGAATTCGACTGGTCCAGCCTCAGCGGTGCGGCGGTTTGTGGCCGGCTTGCGCGGCTGGTCAAACTGCCACGCGTCCCCACCAAACAGGCGCAGACGCGCGGCTTTCGTTTTCTCTTCGGTCAACGCCCGGCCACCGTGGTTTCCATCGGCGGTCACGGATTCTCCGTGCTGGAATTGCGGCCCAGCGGTCTCGAGGTGCTCCGCGAGAACAGCCGGTGCTCCCAAGGCACGGGCAATTTCCTCCGCCAGCTTTGCGAACGCTTTGAACTAACGCCCGCCCAGGCCAGTGAAGTTTGCGCCGACGTCGAGAAATCGGCGCCGCTTTCGGGTCGCTGTCCGGTCATCCTCAAGACCGACATGACGCATCTGGCCAACAAAGGTGAAAAGCGCGAAGCGATTCTTGCGGGTTTGTTCGACGCGGTGTGCGAAAACGTCATGGTCCTCGTCAAACCCGGCGTCAGCCCGGCGGACGTGGCGCTCATCGGCGGGGTCAGCCGTTCGCGCCGCATCCGAAAGACGTTCGGCGTCATGCTCGCCGCGCAGAGCATGAACCTGATGACCATCGAGCCTGATCAGGTTGAGTTTTTCGAAGCCACCGGCAGCGCCCTGCTTGCAGCGGAGAATCCCGCAACCGTTCCGCTGCTCGGTGAATTGCTGGCGACGGACACCCAATACCGACTCGACACTGTCGAAGGCCTAACGGGCGCCCTGCGACTCGTACGGCGAATGCCGGCGCAAGCGATGCCCGAGCGCAATGGCCATTTGCGCCAGTTGATCCTCGGGCTCGACATCGGCTCGACGGGGTCGAAAGCGGTCGCGCTGGATGCGACCACGCAGGAAGCGGTCTGGGAAGGCTACCGACGCACGTCGGGCGATCCGGTAGGTGCAGCGCAAGCGTTGCTCAAGCAGTTCGTGGACGAGCGCTCCGGCGACGGCGTGATTCGAGCGTTCGGCGTCACCGGCAGTGGGCGGGAAATCGCCGGGTCATTGATGACGACATGTTACGGCGGGGACGCGGTGTTCGTGCTGAACGAAATTGCCGCGCACGCGGAAGGCGCGCTGCATTTCGATCCGCGGGTGGATACGATTTTTGAGATCGGCGGGCAGGACGCAAAATACATCCGGCTCGCAGCTGGGCGCGTGGTGGATTGCGCGATGAATGAGGCGTGCAGCGCGGGCACGGGTTCGTTCATCGAGGAACAGGGCGGCAAATTCGCAGGCATCCAGGGCGTGGCGCAACTTGGCGCCGAAGCGATGCGGGCCACCCAATGCGTTTCGCTGGGGCAGCATTGCTCCGTCTTCATGGCCGAAGTCATCGGCGAAGCCGTGGCTGCGGGACGCGACCAGTGGGAGATCATCGCCGGGCTTTACGATTCGATCATCCAGAATTACCTGCATCGCGTGAAAGGCAACCGTTCCGTGGGTTCGGTGATTTTCTGCCAGGGCATGCCGTTCGCCTCCGATGCGCTGGCGGCGGCGGTCGCGCGGCAGACGGGCAGCGAAATCATCATTCCGCCGAACCCCGGCACCGTCGGCGCGCTCGGCATCGCGCTGCTCGCGCGGAAGGAAACAAACTGGTCGGCGAACGGGATCTTCGACCCGCAACGCTTTCTCGACGCGCGCATCGAATCCAAGGAAACTTTCATCTGCCGTTCGAAGACGGGTTGCGGCGGCGCGGGCAATCGCTGCCGCATTGATTCGATCAACACGGTGGTCACCGGCCGGGGGCAGCGGTTTAACTGGGGCGGCGCCTGCGCGCTGTACGAAAAAGGCACGCGCAAACGCAAGCTGCCCGATCTCGCGCCCGATCCGTTCCGCGAACGCGAGGCGCTCGTATCTGCGTTGATCGCGTCGCTCGGCGAAACGCCCGGCGCCAAAACCGTCGCCCTCACGGACGAGTTCAGCCTGAAAGGCACGTTCCCGTTCTTTGCCACGTTCCTTCGCGGGCTCGGTTTCAACCTGCGCTTCGCCACCGGCGCGGATCACAGCGTCCTCAAGCGCGGGGTGAAGGAGGCCAACATTGCGTATTGCGCGCCGATGCAGCTTTACCACGGGCTCATGAGCCAGATCGCCGACGACCCGGCGGATTACATTTTCCTGCCGATGGTGCGCGGGTTGGATCACGTCGGCAACGAGCCGCACGCCAAGGTTTGCCCCATCGTCCAGGCCAGCCCCTGTATCCTCCGCCAGGATCTCGGCGCCAAGCTGAACGGCAACCTGCTCTCGCCGGTGATTGATGTGGGGGTAGGTGATTACGAGTCGCGGGAGTTCCGTCAAAGTTGCGCCCGCCTCGCCGCTCTGCTCGGGGTGCGGGCGGAGGCAAACTGGCTGCCTGCCTTCCGCCAAGCCATCGCGGCCCAAAACGACTTCCAGCACAGTTGCCGCGAAATCGGACGGCGCGCGCTGACATTCTGCACGGAGCAAAACCTCCCAGCCGTCGTCGTTCTGGGTCGGCCCTATACGATTTACAACAAAGTGCTGAACTCGAACGTGCCCGTCATCCTGCGCGAGCAGGGCGCGATGGGCATTCCTGTGGATTGCTTTCCCGTGCCCGACGAGGTGCCGGTGTTCGGCGACATGTATTGGGCGCACGGCCAAAGAATTTTGCGCGCCGCGCATCAGGTTCGCCGCCTGCCGGGCGTGTATGCGTTGTATTGCAGCAACTACGCCTGCGGTCCGGACAGCTTCAATCTGCACTTCTTCGCCCACATCATGGACGGCAAGCCCTTTGCAATCATCGAGACGGACGGCCACGCGGGGGATGCCGGGACCAAGACCCGGGTCGAAGCGTTCCTGCATTGCGTGGCGGGCGAACGGAAGGCGGGCGGCGGCGAGCGGAAATCGCCCAACGCCTTTGCTCTGCTGCAACCCACCGAGATGAGCGTTCTAGACATTCAGCCCGATGAACGCGTGTTGATCCCCATGCTCGGCGCGAACTCCGAAGTGCTGGCTGCCTGCCTGCGCGGGCGGGGGGTGCGGGCTGAGACATTGCCACCCGTGGATGCGGAGGCGTTGCGGATGGGCCGGCGACTTACCTCGGGCAAGGAATGTATCCCAGCCTGCATGAACCTCGGTGCGCTGGTAAAACGGCTGAAACAGGGCGACGACGCCAACGAGCGATTTATCTACTGCCACCCGGCCGGGACCGGCCCGTGCCGGTTTGGCGTTTTCAATCTGCTCACGCAGCTCGCGCTTGAGCACACCGGCCGGCGTGACCGCGTCCGGATCTGGGCGCCGCACGAAGAGGGATATTTCGATAACCTGCCACCCGGCTTTGGGTTGCTCGTGTTCACCGGTTTTGTCGTGGCGGACGCGCTGTTGGAAGCCTTGCTGGAGGTGCGGCCCGTGGAAACGCGCCCCGGTGCAGCGAATGCCATTTACGAACGAGCGATGGCTCACTTGTATAGACAACTTCAAGACCGCGCGGGCGTCGGCCTGGGTTTGGCGAAATCGCTTTGGCAGGTGTCCAACGGAAGCTTGCTTGGTTTCCGCGAACTGCTAACCGGCGCGGCGCGGGAGTTCGCCGCCGTGCGCGGGACGAAACGCCTGCCCACTGCGCTGGTCGTGGGTGAGATTTATGTGCGCACGAATGGGTTTGCCAACGACCACGTCGTGGCGCGGTTGGAGGAGCGCGGGGTGCGCGTGAAGCTCGTGACCTGTGGCGAGTTCATTGAGTACGTTGATCACGTGAACCGGCGAGCGAACGGCCGGAACGGCTTGAGCGCCCGCATCGCAACGGCGGCGCAGGAGCGAGTTCGCTCGGTGGCGCATCGCATCAAGGCGCGCGAACTCGGCGGCCACGACCGGGTGCGGGTCAGCGAGACGCTGGCCGCAGCACGAGACTACGTGCCGGAAAGTTTGGAAGGCGAAGCCGTGTTGACGGTGGGCGCAGCCTTGCAACACTGGCGCGCGGGGATGATTAACGCCGTGGTGAATGTCGGCCCGCTGGAATGCATGCCGTCGAAGGTGGCCGAGGCGCAATTTTTCCACATCGCCCAGCAGGAAGGTCTGCCGACGTTGACGCTGGCCCTGAACGGCGACCCGATCAATACGGAGACGCTCGACAACTTCGTCTTCGAAATTCACGAACGCTTTCGCAAGGCGGAAGACGAGGCAGCCGCCGTGGGTGTTTGAGCCGCGGAAAAGTAGGCGTGCATTGGCGCTCTCTTTCATTGCGATGTTCTGACTGCGAGCCATACTGTCCCGACCGGTTGCCCTGCTGGCTCCAGATAATGCGCGGGAAGTTGAACAGTTTTCAGAAGACCATGTTGCAGTGGAATCACCTGCATGCCTACAATGCCGTACATGTGGTTCGGATGGCGGGGGAACTGAATCAGCCGCGACTTTCCAGCGTCATCAACGATTTGCTGGCGCAATGCGGGTTGACGCATCTGACTTTGGATCTCGAGAGAGAAACGTTTGGTTATGGTGGCGGAGCAGGGGAGTTGGTCGTTCACATTGTTACGGGGGGAAGCGATCCGTTGGCAAACCTCGCAGTGGAAATGGAACGGCACCTGAACACGCCGTTCGATTTGTCGGGAGAATTCAATCCCTTCAGATTTTTTGTGGTTCCGGAGGCAGGTTCTTTCCTGCTCGGGCTGGTTTACTTTCATGCGGTCGCGGACGCTGAAGCCATCGTGCTGCTCCTCCGAGAATTGGCGGCGGCGTACGCCGGGACCGTCGCTCGCGATCGAACGGAGCCGCTAGAGCGTTATCCCAAAAGTTATGACAATCTGCTGCGACATCAGCCGCAAGTCATCGGACGAAGATTGTTGAGACTGCCGGCCCAAGCCCGGAAGCTGCGGAGCTCCCTACGGGTGCCGGTTTCGGATCCGGGAAACATGAAGAACGGTCTCCGGCTGTTCACGCTGGGGCGTGAAGAATTGCAGGGTTTGATCGTTACAGCTCGGACGTGGCAATTAACCGTCAATGACCTGTTGCTGGCGTCGCTCATGAGGTCGCTGACGCCATTGTCTGGGAATCGAGCGGCCACTGGTCGCCGCAAGAACATCGCCCTCGGTTGTATCGTTAATACTCGCAGGGATCTGGCGGTGGACAGTCCGCGAACGTTTGGGCTGTTTCTCGGGTCGTTCATGGTCACGCATGCCGTCCCCGAAGGCATTGGTCTCCAGCAACTGGCGTCGGAGTTGCGCGACCAGACCGCCGCCATCAAGCGGCACCGTCTCTACTTGGGCACACCGTGGGAGCTGGCTTTTGCGCGCTGGCTGCTGTCTTTTTTCTCGCCTGTGCAGCGGAAGAAGTTTTATCAAAAGAACTATCCCCTCTGGGGGGGCATCACGAACATGAACTTGAATTCCCTCTGGCCAGGCGTCGAAGCTCCGCCGCCGCCGGACTATTTCCGGGCCGTCTGCACCGGGCCGGTGACCCCACTGGTGCTCTCGGTCACCACCGTGGGCGACCATGCCAACATCGGTCTGACTTACCGGACCGGCGTTTTCTCGGAAGCGGCGGTCGAGCAGATTCAGAGTTCGCTTCGGGAAACGCTGGCGGAACTGCATCGCGGACAATGAAAAACCGTTTCCTTCTGCTCGCGCTCCTTGTCGGCGTCCTGGGTTTTTTCGGTTGCGGAACCTATGACCGTCGTGGAGTTGACCCGGTTCGCGCCCAACAAATTCAACAGCAGGTGCTGCCGGGAAAACCATTGTTGGTTCGCGCGTTGGAAGATCAGATCCTGGCCCTGAATCCCGAAGCAGTGACCGCGCGGGATGTTTCCGAAGTCCTGGCCCATGCTCCGGCACCGCAAATCATCCTGATCCATGGTGGCCTGGCCTCGGTGATTGATGAGATGGTGTCGTTCTCACATTTCTTGCAAGGCATGGGTTATCCCGGGGTCAGCCTTACCAACGCGGGCGACGGCACTTACACGTTTAGTTGCTATGAGAAGAGCGAAATGATCGCCGGGGTCATTGCGTGGTATTACGAGCAGACTGGCCTGCCACCGATGATGGTGGGGCACAGTCAGGGCGGCATTCAGGCGATCAAGGTGCTGCACCAGTTGGCGGGTCATTTCGCACCAAATATCCAAGTTTACAACCCGTTGACCTGGCAAAGCGAAGAGCGCAATGAAATCATCGATCCGCTTACGGGTGAGAATCGTGCCGTCGTGGGGCTCAAGCTGCCGTACGTTTCCTCCGTCGGCGCGGGCGGCTTGACCCGCGTGCTGCCCAATCAGTGGGAAATGAATTTCAAGCTGCGCACCATCCCGGACAGCGTGGAGGACTTCACCGGGTTCTGCAAAAAGAACGATTTGCTCGGCGGCGATTATCTGGGCTACGGTCCGGCCAATGAATCCGAAGCCAGCGGTGTCGCCGCGGTGCGTAACGTTTGGCTGCCCACCGAATATGATCA
>JANOHH010000668.1:0-4171 GCA_031406395.1 Verrucomicrobiota bacterium
CCGCGTTTACACTGCACCGTCAACCATCAACCTGCGGCTGGTGGATTACGACCTTGCCGGTCAGGCGACTGCTTCCGTTCTTTTGCGCAGCACCACCGAGTCGAACGGCGAGAGCATCACGTTGCACGCGTTTGACGCAACCGGTCTCTTCACCGGCGCGGTCGCCACCGCAACCGGTCCCCCACTCGCAGATGGAAAATTGCAGGTGCAGCACTCGAACACCATCACCGCGGTCTATCAGGATGCCGCGCCCGCCACCCAACGGCTCTTCACGGCACGCGCCGACTTGCAACCGCCGGGCATCTTCAGCGTCTTCACCACAAACCGCTTTGGTAAGGCCCAGGTGAAATGGAACACAGATGAGCCCGCCAGCAGCCGGATGTATTACGGCACTACCTCGGCGCTCGGTTCCGTGGTGACGAACTCCCGGCTGGTGACCAATCACACCGCGATTGCGGACGGACAAATCTCCGGCCAGACGAATTACTTTGTGCTCGTGTGCGCAGACGAAGCCGGGAATCTCACCACGAACAGCAACGGCGGACAGCCCTTCCAGTACATCGTTCCGTTCGTGCCGCCGATCCTCGTGGTGGACGCTTACTTCGCCGACCTGCTGGATCCGCCGCCGCCGATCCAAAACTACACCGACATTTTGGGCGCACTCGGCGTGACCAATGATGTTTGGGATGTAGAAACGCAAGGCTCGCCCACGGCGGCTGATTTGAAGGCGTATCGCGTCGTGTTGTGGCGCATTGCGGAATTCAGCGCAGCGGCCTCGACCGGCCTGACCGCAGCACAGCAGTCCGCCATCCGCGACTATCTCGATTCGGGCGGCGCGCTATTCATTGCCTCGATGGAATTGATCTCGCGCCTCGGTTTGACCTCGCCGTTTGTCCACGACGTGCTGCACGTCACCGACTTCACCGAGGACGTGTCCGAAACCGCCATTGACGGCGTTCCCAACGACGCCATCGGCGACGGGCTGGCGATGGACCTCGATTACACTGACTACACTTACGGTGGCTTCTTCGAGTTTAATTTCTCCGACACGATCACGCCCGGCAACGGCGCGGAAGGAATTTTGACCGACAGCGACACCGGCGAATTCACCGGTCTGCGTTTCCCCCGCATTGGCGTGGACAGCCCGGGCCGGACCATCTTCCTCTCGTTTCCGCTCGACGCGATGCCGTTGGGAGATCGCACCACGTTTCTCCGGCGGACACTGCAATTCCTCGCCCCCGGCTTGAACGGCCAAGGCAGCGTGGCCTTTAACCGGAGTGCCTTCGCCGTGCCCAGTGAAGCCACGGTGGAAGTCGCCGACTACAATCTGGAAGGAATCGGACAGATCACCATCAACATCAATAGCGACACGCAAACCAACAACCTCCCGCTCACCTTGTCGGAAACGAGTCGGCGCGGCGTCTTCCGTGGCACCTTTGACCTGGTTCAGATCAACACCGGCGGGGCGCTGACCGAACTGCGCGCCAAGCCCGGGGATTTCGTCCGCGCCCGATATTTCGATGCCTCGTCCAATCTAACAATCACCGCCAGCGTGCCGGTCGAAAACACCCCGCCCAACATCACCGGCGTCACCGTCGAGACCAACTATGTGGATGCCATCATTTACTGGGACACGGACGAAATAGCGGATTCGCAGGTGGAATTCGGTGAATCCACTTTGCTCGGACGTACTGCGCTCGACACGACGCCGACCGATTCCCACGCCGTGTCGCTTCCGCAGCTTGAACCGGCCCGCACCTATTACTTCCGCCTCGTCTCGAAGGATCGCGCCGGCAATATCACCGTGGATGATAACGGGGGGGACCTCTACACTTTCACGACCCTGACGCCGCTGCATCCGCCTTGGACCGACAACATGGAAAACGGCGACGCCAACTGGACCGTTTACACCGTGGACGAATCCGAACCCGGTTGGGAGCTGGGTCCGCCTGGAACCACGCTATTCCCGTTCCCCGCGCACTCGCCAACCAACGCTTGGGGCAGCAACCTGAACGGTGATTTCGCCAGCCAGATCGAAAGCTATCTCATCAGCCCCGCCATCCAGCTCAGCGGCGGCAACACGGCGCGGCTCAGGTTCTGGCACGCCTACGATTTTACCACGCAGTCCGAGTACGACATCTACCACGCCGGGGAACTACTCCTGATCACGGGCAACGCCGTCGAGCCAATTTCGCTCGGCGTGTACTCCGACGATGTGGTGGATTGGGAAGCCGTCGAAGTGGACCTCACGCCCTACCTCGGCAAAATTGTTTATCTCGCATGGCACTATTTCCTGTTCTCGCTCGACGCGGCGCCGCGCATCGGATGGCTCGTGGATGATGTGAGCGTCATCGTCAGCAACACCCCCACGGGCACGATCATCGTCTCGAACAACCTCTGGCAATCCAGCTTCACGCTCGATGGCACGCCGCGCAGTGGCCGGACGTTGGTCGTCACGAACGCCGCCGCCGGACAACACGTCATCGCGTTCAACGCCGTGCCGTTCTACAACACCCCCGCGCCGCAGACCAACACTCTCGCCGCCGGTGGCACAAATCTGTTCCTCGGCAATTACACCTTCACCGACGCCAACACCAACGCCATGTCCGACGCCTGGGAACTTGCGCGCTTTGGCGAGGTGAATCCAGCGCGCAGCGCCACCACCGACACCGATGGCGACGGCCTGAGCGACTACGCCGAGTTCGTCGCGGGCACGGATCCCAACAACCCGCCCCCACCATTTCGCCTCTCCGCCCAACGCCTCACGGGCAGCCTCGTGAAAATTTCCTGGCCCTCGGTCACCAATCACACCTATCGCGTTCATGCGAGCAGCAACGCCGTGGCGTGGTCGCCGTCATCTCCCTGGCTCTCCGCCACCGGCACGAATACGAGCTACACCTTGGGAACAACTACAAACGGGGCCACAAAGTTCTTCCGCGTCGAAGCCGCGACGCCGGCGAATTCGATCGCGGCGACCTTCCGCGTTTCCGCTGCCTTGTTGCCCAGCAAGCAAATCCGGCTCGATTGGCCGTCCGCACCGGGCCACGGTTATCGCCTGCTCGCCAGTACAAACGTGAACAGTTGGACACCCTTGTCCGACTGGATTCGCGCCTCGGGCTCCACGGCCGGTTTCACCCTGCCCGCCAAGACGAATGGCACACCTAACCTCTTCCGGATTGAAGCACAGCCGTGACCCGGCGCCGAACCGTGCCCAGTTTCCGGATGCAGCGCTTGCTGGTGGATTAACTACCGAATTCTTTGACCCGCATTTGATGCTGCCACGCTGCGGTTGGAAGGATCGTCCGCGTCTCCGAACCCGCGAACCTACTGGACAGATTTAAGGTTCAGAAAACGCTGGCTTTGCCGTTGCGCCGCATAACCCGGTAAAACATGCATTTGAGGTTGTTTTGAATCGGCGAAAGGCGAATGGGCTGACTCCTGTAACATGAAACCCATCAAAGAAACCTCTGTTAAAACCGTGTTGAATTCGATGATATGTTCAAGCGTGAAAAGGGGCAAAACTGACTCTCCAATGACAAGCCTGCCCCTTCAGCCTTGGTAGTGACGCAGCACCCCGTTACAATCAATGAAACCCATGAGACCCCACTCGTCCCTCGTAAACCGCACGGAAGTCGCGGTTTCCCGCCGCAGTTTTTTGAGCCGCGGCGCCTGTGGAATCGCCGGGCTCGCTTGCGCTTCCGTGCCCCATCCCGGTTCACTGTTCGCCGCTGCCACCGGCAAGCGGCCCCGCGAGCTCATCGGTTATACGGAGTTCCGGACGAATCTGCCGGGCGGACGCCAGGCCAATGTCATCACCATGCGCGCGGCAGTGGTGCGGGCCGACGGCACTCGTCCCCGGCGCGTGGCCAGCGACCTTGCCCGCCAACCCAATACCTGGACGCAGTTCGCCGGCTGGTCCCCGGATGGTCGGCAAGCGATCATCGGCGCCGGGTGGGAATCGCCGGAAAACGGAGCGTGGGAGGAGGAACACAAAACGTTTCGCTTCACGCCGGAAGGCTGGAGGTATGACACGCTACTCCTCGATCTGGCGAGTGGTAAACTCGCCAACGTCACCGCCGTCGAACGCGTCAGCTTCTACAATACCGGCGTGTTCTTCTGGCCCAAAGACCCAACGCGGCTGGGATTTCAGGCGCTCATCGGAAACGATTCG
>JANOHH010000682.1:0-1024 GCA_031406395.1 Verrucomicrobiota bacterium
CAGCATCGTAATGTTCGAGGCTGAAGCCCAGCGGGTTGATGACTGAATGACAGCCCTGGCAGGCTTGCGAACGGGTAAGCTGGGTGACTTTCTCGCGCATGGTGAGGTTCGGCGCGAAGGTGGCGTCGTCGAAGGTCTGCGCCATCGGCGGCGGCTTGAGCGAGCGCCCAACGATGTTGCGCGTGAGAAAAACACCCCGGTGAATCGGCGAGGTCTGTTTTTGATACGCGAACGTGGAAAGCAGATACGGATGGGTCAACACCCCGGCGCGCTGGCCCGGATCCAGCGTCACCTTCACAAAATCGTCCGTGGCGTTGGTCGCCGCGCCGTAGAAGTTGGCCAGGCGGTTGTTCAGATAAACATAATCGGCGAGCAGCAACGTGCGCTGGTCGGCGGACCCGTTCCACACGGCGTCCGCCAGAAAAAGGTTCAGCGACGTGCGCAGGTCGGCGATGATCTCCGGCGTGAAGCCTGGATAAAGTTTATCATCCTTGGACAGCGGCTCGACGCGATCCATTTGCAGCCAGTGTTGAAGAAAGGCCTGCATTTTCGCCCGGGCGCGGGGATTGCCCACCATGCGGCTGGCCTGGCGCGCAACTTCATCGCGCGTGTGCAACTTGCCTTCAGTGGCGAGCTTCGCCAATTCCGGGTCCGGCAACGAATCCCAAAGTCCGAACGCGAGCCGTGCGGCAATCTCGAAGTCATCCGGCTTGCCGGCTTCCAAGCCGAGATACAAAAACCGAGGCGACTTCAAGGTCAGCAGCACCACGCGGGTTACGGCGTCTTCCGTTTTCTTCGCGGCCTTAAACTGGGCCGACACGAACACGCGCTTCTGTTCGTCAGTCAACGGTCGGCGAAACGCGGTTGCCACGAACTCGGTGCAAAAGGATTCAAGTTTGGCGACCCGATTGGTGTCGTTCGGTTTGCTGTGGGATAACCGGTCGAGGTTAGCCACCACATAATTCGCCGATTCCAAGGCGGCCTGCGTGGCCGCTTCAACCCACGCCTTGGAGACCGCCACGCC
>JANOHH010000699.1:0-1123 GCA_031406395.1 Verrucomicrobiota bacterium
CCTGCGCCTGCAACACCTCGTGGTAGTCGGGGGCGGCGGCCAGGAGTTTGGCTCCCGAGGCGAGCCGATCCGCAATGCCCTCGTGGAAATCTGGCAGGCGGATCATAATGGGGTTTACCTGCACCATGGCAGTGACAACGCCGGCAAGCGTGATGGAAATTTCCAGGGGTTTGGCCGCTTCCTTACCGGGTCGAGCGGCGAATACCAGTTCCGCACCATCAAGCCTGTGCCGTATCCCGGGCGGACGCCACACATTCACTTTGCGATCAAGTTCAAGGGCCGCGATAAGTTCACCACGCAATGCTACATCCAAGGTGAACCCGGCAACGACCGCGACGGCGTGCTGAAAGGCATCAAGGACCCCAAAGCCCGTGAATCCGTCATCATCCCGTTTGCGCCGTTGAAAGCTTCGCGAGCCGGCGAACTCACGGCACGGTTTGACATCGTCATGGGGTTCACCCCGGAAGCGTAATATGGTTTTCCGTTTTTCCCGAGCCATGCGTGCGTCCGACTCACCAGACCCATCCAATGAAAAAACTCCTGCTCCTCATTATTGTCGCCCTGCTGGCGGTTGCTCCCGTTCCGGCTCAGGACTGGGCCAAGGCCCGCCTTGAAAAATCGCCCCGCCATCTGGAGTGGGTGAAGGTCAAACACGGTGACCGCGAGGTGAATTGTTTCATCGCGTATCCCGAGGTGAAGGACAAGGCCACCGCCGTCATTGTCATCCATGAAATCTTCGGCCTGTCCGATTGGGTGCGCGGGGTGACGGATCAATTGGCCGAAGCGGGCTACATCGTGATTGCGCCGGATTTGCTTTCAGGGAGCGCACCCGGAGGTGGCGGTACCGTGGAACTGGGCAGCGGTGATGCCGTGCGCAAGGCCATTTCGTCCTTGCCGCCGGATCAGATTACCGCCGACCTGAATGCCGTCGCGGATTATGTTGCCAAATTACCTGCGTGCAATGGCAAGGTGGCAGTGGGTGGATTTTGCTGGGGCGGTACCCAAACCTTCCGCTTCGCGACCAATAACAAGGATATCAAGGCGGCATTCGTATTTTACGGTTCCGGTCCCGAAAAGGAGTCCGACCTCTCGCGCATCACGTGTCCGGTTTATGGGTTCTATG
>JANOHH010000700.1:0-2819 GCA_031406395.1 Verrucomicrobiota bacterium
GGGGTAATTCGTGGCTGGGCGCGGGCCAACTCACCTGCCCCCGCATTTCATGGTGAACGGTCAGTATGTGGTCAACCCCCGTGTCCACCAAACCCTGCAATTCCGGCAGGGTGTTGCTGGCATAATGGACAAAAAGGACAAGCTTCAGCCCCTGGTAATGCAAGTAGTCCACAAAGTCCTGAATGGGCAATCCATCATTTGGCTCCTCAAGCATCAAGCCGTCCAACCCCGCCGCGGCTACCGTATCAACCAGCGCGTGGGAAATGTTCTGGGGATAATCATACAATTTGAGAAATGCCCGTGCCTGCGGAAACGTGCGCTTGAAGACCTGTCCAGAATCAACATCGTAAGCGCTGATGGCCAGCCGTCGTTCATCAAAATCGGCCCGCTTCACCGCATTGCTGATCACACCCGCCATCGAACTGGCAACCCGCATGTCCAGGATCACAATCGAGCCGCGGCTACCATTCGTCCGGAGCGCCGCCTCCAACGTGGGAATTCGAACCGGCGACCCTTCCCAGTCGCCCAGATTGAACTGTTGCAGCTCTTCAAAGGTGTAGAGACTGGGGTCGTGCGCCAGGATGGGAATGTTGTCCACGGTGATTTGCACATCCAACTCCAGCCCGTCGTAGCCGAGTTGATAGCAATGATTGATATGGGCCAGTGAGTTTCCCGGAGGGCCCGGCACCGTGCTGGAAGACACCTGCCCCCACGCAATCAATTTGGTGAAATTGGTACTGCCGAACGCGGCTGCCCCCGCGGACAATAGCGTGAGCCAACCAAGAAATAATCCCGTTCCCAACCGGCGGGCACGATGCGCATTTGAAGGTCGAACGATCCCGTTCGCAGCAACCGACATGGTCGTTCGGAATTCCATTCGCGAACCTTGGGAGCGATTGCAACCGCTGTCAATCCGCAGAATGTTCACGTCTCAGTTTCCAGAGGGTGCTTCGGGCGTTTACCCGTCCCCGCTTGAAGGGGCGTGCAGACAGATTCATAAATCGTCGGCTCCTGACTGGGAATCGGAGCCCCACTCGGCCTTCGGCCGACAGACCAGGAGCAAATCCACGGACCAAGCCGGACACCACCTGCGAGCGGCAAAAAAACTGTCCACCGCCCGCGCCAGGCCACGGAGCGGCGTTCGGTAAAGCGTCGGGGGCATGACCCCAAAACCCAGCAGCTGAACCACCTCGAAACCGGCCGCCGCGAGCAGCCTTCGCGTTTGCGAGAGTGACATTTCGTTCAGCATTATTTCGACCGACCGACCGCCCGATGCCCGCCGTTGGCGCCAGCGATTCCAGACAATCGCCGGATGTCTCAACGACCGGGAGTTTCCATGGACGTTCACAATCAGCCGCCCCCCGGGGGTTCGGATCACTTCGCGTAAACGGCGGAGGGCTTTCCGACGGATTTCATCTTCGACATTCAGCAAAAAACGAAAGCTCGTGATGATGTCATAGGGCGAACGGAGGAGTTCCGGCTCGCGCAGGATGTCGCCCACCCGCAGTACGGATTTCCGGCATTTCTGGTGCGCCAGCGCCACCATGCCGGCTGAAATATCAACTCCTTCGGCCGAATCCACGAACGATTCCACAAACGACAGGATCCGACCGGAGCCGCACGCGAAATCCAGCAGGCGTAGTTTTGCGCCTGCCTCCTTTCCCGTCGCGACCAAAATATCCTGCAAGACCGGCTGTTGTAACCGCCAGATGCACGAAGCATAGCTGTCCGCACCGTACTCCTGGGCCTCGTAGGATTCGACGTCGGTCTTTTTCTGGAAGCGATTCGAATAAGGGGATGAAAGAGGTGTTTCTGGTTTCATGGCTTCAGGCGATGCGATGGTAGCCGGATTTTTCCGGTGGATTATGGGGCCGGGGTTTGGTTTCAATATAGGAAACAGTGTCATTGCCAGGGTTGTCCAGCTATTCAACTTCGCTCGGGTTTTCCACGCCGGCCTCCCATTTTCAACTTCATTCGCCGATAAGATCCACCGGCCCGCCGCGGGGCGCGATTCCACCAAACACAGGTCGGCTTGGCCACCTGGATGCGGACACGCTGGCTTGGGTCCGGGGGCAAATAGATATCGTAGGCGAACGGGCGCTGATGATACGTGCCTTGGACCAAGCGACGCAGTCGCCCCCAGGTCCGCAAGGGAGCTTCGAACATCCGGGACCAGTCCGGTTGCGTCTGCCGGAGCCGAAGGCTTTCCGACCTGGCTGCGGGCGACAGATCAAGATTGTCACCGGTATCCGCAAAGGCGGACGTGTAACGCCTCAGCACCGCGGTGCGCAATCCCAAGCGCACGCTCGCTCGCATCCAGACTGCGTCGCCCAGGACCCGCCAATCGGGATCGAAGAAAAGCTGATGCCGCTCAATCACCCGCCGGTGGAAGAAGAGCGAACTGGTGAGGGTAGGATTCTGAACATACATGAGGGCCTTGACCGGCCGCATGGACTTGCGGCAGCAGATGAACTGCCCCGCCCCATCCACCACCACGGTGTCGGCGTAAAGCACATCCAGGCGGGGATCGCTGCGGAAACAATCGCGTACGGCCGCCAAGGCACCGGGCAGGTACTGCTCGTCCGCATTCAAGTGAGCCAGAATTTCCCCCTGGGCCCGCCGCAACCCCCGGTTGATCGCGTCGTACATACCATTGTCGCGTTCTACAAAGCTGCGCACGTCCGGATGGGCCTGGAGCCACTCAATGGCGCCATCGTCTGATCCGGCGATCACGGGAGCGGTTCTCAAGCCCGCGGGCGCGAGTCGAGGCCCGGTTGAATCGCTGGCTGGCGCGACGGTTCTGACCCCCTTGGCAAACG
>JANOHH010000762.1:0-5358 GCA_031406395.1 Verrucomicrobiota bacterium
GATGCCCGGATCAATCAGTACGGGAACCGCTCCCATTTTGAAGAGCGCAAACGTAAGGGCGAAGAAGTCCAGACTTGGGGGCACCATGAGTGCGACGCGCATTCCGCGCCGGACCCCAAGGCTCGCAAATCCCCGAGCCAGCCGACCGCTGGCGTCATCGAGTTGTTGAAAAGTGTAGTGAGTGTAGCTGACCCTTCCCTGCGGGTCCCGGGCCTGGGGAAAGACCACCGCCGGCCGCCACGGTTGAGAGCCGGCCATTGCCGTGAGGTGGGAAGCAATGTTCATTTTTTATCAGGAAAGTCCATCACCGAAAGCGGGCGGCGACGTCACACGGGGTGCTGCTCGAAAAACCGCCGGATGATGGGCAGAATCTCCTCCCCTTTATCCTCCAGCACCAAGTGACCGGCGTCGGAGAAACGGTGAACTTCGGCATCGGGCAGCAACTTCTCCCAGACCGCGAGAAAATGATGATCAAAAACGAAGTCCTTTTCTCCCCATAAGATCAAAGTCGGCGTCTGGCGGAACATCCCGAGGCGTTCCTGCACTTCCGTGACCAGACGGTAGCTGTGGTCCTGCGGCTGCAGGGGAATATCCTGCACGAAGCGCAGGTGGGCGAGGCGCTTTTCGCCCTGGCTGTGCGGCGAGAGATAACCTTCCCGAACCTGCTCCGTCATGGGGCGGCAGCAACCCCACCGCGTGACGAGGCGGCAGAAAAGACCGGACCGGCGGATGAGAAAATCATTCAACGCGGTGTTGCGGCAGAGCCACAGGGATGGCGGAAGTGACTTGGTCGGGGGAAGGTGAAACGCGGCGGTGTTCAGCAGCACCAGCCGGCCGATCCTTTCCGGATGGCGCACGGCGTAGGCCATGCCGATCATTCCGCCCCAGTCATGCAACACCAGCGTGATCCGCCGTTCGAGTTTCAGGTGGTCGATCAAGCTTTCGAGATCCTTGACCCGCCGCTCGAGGTTATACTCATATCGGCCGTCATCGGGTTTTTCCGACAGCCCGCACCCGATATGATCCGGCGCGATCGTCCGGCAATTGTCGCGCAAGCCCAGCACGAGGTTCCGGTAAAAGAAGGACCAGGTGGGATTGCCGTGCAGCATGATCACCGGATCCCCTTTGCCCTCATCCAGGTAATGCAGCGAAATCCCATCCAGCTTCAGGTAGGAACTTACGAACGGGTATAAATCTCGTCTGAAATCTGCCATAGTCTTCACCATTCCAGTCCGACCATCAAAGAGGTCAAGCCGCTGCCGATGCCCAGAAAGGCAGTCCGTTGCCCAGCCTTCAAAACTCCGCGCTCCTCGGCGATCGCCGCCGTGACCGGCAGGGCGGCGGTCCCCATATTGCCGAGAAATCGGTAAGTCACGAAATCTTTGCCCTTTGGTATCTGAAGTGTTTTGAGAATGGCCTCCTGATGACCACTGCCGACCTGGTGGCAGACCACCCGGTCGAGCTCAGCTGTCTGCCAGCCCAGGTGTTGGAGAAATGAGCCGAAGGTTCGTGCTCCCAGTTGCACCCCATGTTTAAGCACGGCCACCGAATCGGTCGCCATGAACTGCTCCTGCCGCCCGCCGCTGACGGGCTCCAAACCCCAACGACACAGGCGGTGGTGTTCCGGGGCCGTTTCCGATACGGCCCCCAGCAAGCGATGTCCGGGCGTCCCGGGAAACGACCCGTCCGTCAGCAGCACCGCCACCGCTCCCGAACCGCCCGTGAAGGTGGCGATCGCGCGCGAGAATTGGTCCATGTCTGCTCCCCGAAGCAGCCGCTCCAGGGCAAGCTCGTTAATCTCGCGGGCGGTTTCGCAGGAAACGATCAAGCCCGCCCGGATCTGCCCCAGCTCAATGCGGTTGGCCACCTCGATCATGCCATTGAGCACCCCGAGGCAGGCGTTGCTCAGGTCATACACAAAAGCGCTGCCGCGCACTCCCAGTCCCTCCGCCACAGCGCAGGCGGTGGCCGGCTCAAAATTCTCGCGGCAGACTCCCGCATAAATCAACACGCCCAGATCCGCCGGATCTACGGCCGCCTTGCGCAACGCTTTCCGTCCCGCCGCGATCGCGCCAGCGGAAAGCTGGAACCCGGCCTGCCACCAGCGGCGTTCGCTAATGCCGGTCCAGGCCTCCAACTGGCCGGGTTGCAGATTCAGATGGTCATAGACCGGCGCCAATCGCTCCTCGAGCTCGGCAGAACTCACCACGACGGGACCCAGCTCGTAACCGAGCGCCGTCAGATACACTTTCTCGAATTTCGGCATCATGCGAAAACTGTTTGAACTCTATTATGCGCGTGAGGATTTACCATTGCCATCATGAGCCCGGCGCCGGTTGCACGGTAAAGCGCTTCATCCCGTAAATCACGCGACCATCCACCGCCAGGAAACCTTCGGCCGTGAGCAGCCGCGACGTTTCGTCCACAGCGATGACCACCGCTTCGATCGTCACCAAGCGGTCATTCGGGATCACCTGTCCCCGGTAAATCCATTCGTGCGGCTCATCGAGGGCCACGGCTTGCCATCCTTTTTCGCCCGGGATTCCCCATCGCTCGCAGGCCAGAAACTTCAACAGCTGAAGGAAAGATTCCAACCCCAGCGATCCCGGCACGACCGGGTCCTGGAAAAAAATGGGCTTTGAAAAACCACTCCTCCCGGCGCACCTGCCGGGAGGCACGGATGAATCCCAGCTGGTGCGGGCCGCCATCGGGGAGGAACACCTCGATTTGATCCACCATTCGCAGTTGGTCGCCGGCGAACGGCGGCCGCGTCGGGTAAGCCAGCGAACGGCCGCGCGCCAGTTCCGCCGCCGAAGGTTGATAGCGCTGCGCGTTTTGAATGCCTTCCTGCCGGGCCAGAGCCGTTGCGGGGAAAAATCCGAAATAAGTGTCTCCCTGGTAAACGAGCTCGGAGCCGGCTTTCACCTCAAAATCGAACCATTGCAGAATCATCCCAGCCGAACTCGAAAGGCGCGTCAGCTTCACCCGGGTGGTCAAAGTTCCGGCTGAAGGATCGATCGGGACAAATTGCTTGCCGGTGCCTCCCAGGTTCCGAAAAGAAAGATCCGTCTCAGACGTTAGAGCCGAGCCGACGTAAGCCGCGAGCCAGCCGCAGGGCTGCAAAGCGACCTCAAGCAGAACGGCGAAAGGCATGTCCCCTTGGCGATTCTCCGCGAAATACCAAGCGTCCGGCGGAACGTCGTACTGGGCTTCGGCCGTGCTGCCTGCCACCATCTTGAATGGTTCGCCCGTGACCTCGGTGATGCGATCCAGAAACTGGTAAGGCGGCCCGGGCAAGCGCGCGATGCGCCGATCCCTGTCGAAGACACGATAAGGGTCGCCAAAAGCCGCCGAGGGATTGCCCACGGCAAAAGCCAGGATCCGGTCGCGGTCATAAATCGCCGCTTTGTCGCCGGACACCGGGGTCACCGTCCGGACAGGGCGGTCGCTGGGCTGTAACGCCCCGGCGGTCCAGGTAGCCCGTAGAATCCCGCGCGTGACGCCCGAGTAGCGCAGGCTCATGTTGGTGATCTCGACGATCGGCTTGCCGTCGGCGTACATCACGGCATCGGCTACCACGTACGGCACCGGATCATACCCCAGCCCCTTGACCGAAACCTCGTAGGTTACCAGCGCGGTTGTCTCCAATACCTGACCCCGACACTTGAGCTGGCTCACCACGCCGGGAATGGGTTCGAGCACCGCCGAATTCTCCTCCACCACCCAGCCCAGCCGGAGCAGAAATACCCGCAGCGTGTGCAGGCAGCATTCAAACATGAGCGTGCCGGGCATCACCCGATCGTCCACGAAATGACAAGTCAGGAACCAGTCGTCCGGGTGAATATCCGCTTCCCCGCGGACGAGGCCCAGACCGAACCGTCCTCCCGTCGGGTCCAGGAGAGAAATCCGATGCACCAGTTTCATCCGCCCGCCCGGCAAGTTCAGCGGGCGGGCCAGCGGCAGATTCGCGAATTGTTTTCCAAAGCAACCGGCGAGATCCCCGGCTCGCAACGCTTCCAGCTGAGCCTCGGAATACGATTCAACTCCGAGGGAAACGAAATCTTCCCAATCGGTGGCTCGCTTCCCGGGCATCGGTTTCAAGTCCATCGCCGTGCGCACCACGCCCTTGCCGCCGGCCAGCGCCTCCGCCGTGAAAAAGCCAGCACAGCCGTCGCTCATCGTCAGAAACGGTTGGCCGTTGACGGTCGCGTCGAACCGAAACCGGAACAACCAGGTGTCGCCCTGCTGGAAAAAGTGGTCGATCCGAATGTCGTAATGGATGATCGCTCCGGGCCCGGGCAGCCCCTGATGGAAACAAACCTTGGCATCAAGGAGTCGATAAACCGCCCGACCCTGCGTCTTGAAATCAATACCGAGATAGCCAGAAAGGAATAGGTCCGCCTGGCCGGCCTCCACCGCGATGCAGGTCGGAATCCGCCCGCAATCCAAGTACCACGCCCCGTGATGAATATCGTGTTCCGTCACCACACGGCCGTGGCTGAGCGAGCGTGCCTCTCCCTCGACGGACAGAATTCGGTCCACCAGCATCAGCGGCTCGTCGGGCAACCGAACGCGAGTGGGAAAACGATCCGCTGCGGCGAAGTCCGCCCCCAGCACGTTGGCCACCGAACCGCGCGCGAACTCAAGACAGGCGGCGCGATCCAACCGCAAACCCGGATCGGGATCCTGCGACCGGTCCACCGCAGGAAAAACCAAGGATGCGGGCGGGCGCCCCAGCAGTGGGCGCTCGACGGCGGAAGATCCGGACAGCGTGGAGATGACTCTGAGTTGCGTCTCAACGGCCCGGGAGAGCGCCTGCGCTACGCGTTGCGAAAAGCCCAGGTACGCCTCGTGCGCTCCCAGCGAAGCGGCTTGCGCATCGACCGTGGACTGGAACAACTCCTCCTCGAAAGGATCGAGCGCCGCCGCCTCAGTCACCCGTCGCACGGGTTCCCGGCTTCGATCCGTAACGATTGGTTCCGGGGTCTTGCTCGACGGGGAGTGATTGGTTTTGTGGGCCGCCGTTCGTTCCGATTCGGAAGGGTTGCTCCTCGCGGGGAAAACCGATGGGCCGGTGATCGGAATCCGAATTCGAGGCCCGCCTGAATCTTGCCGCGGTTCCGGTGGGGTAATTGCAGGATCCACCTCGTGGTAGAGCGGACTGAGATCCACCGGCAACCCTTCCGCGGCTAACTGGCCAAGCACGCGCAAAAAATTCGTCACCGGCTCCTGGGCGGAAGCGCACAGCGAGCGGGCAATGTGCGGTCGTTCTTCGAGGATCCTGCCGATCATTCGGCTGCACGAATTGCCCGGCCCCATTTCGAGAAAGACGCGGACCCCGGCCTCGTAGGCGGCGTG
>JANOHH010000767.1:0-2905 GCA_031406395.1 Verrucomicrobiota bacterium
GGGAGGCCGCCATCAGAAACACGCAGGTGCACCGTATCGCCACCACCGTGGAAATCGTGCGCGGCCTGATCATAGGCGAACGCCCGATGTCGATCAAGGCAAGCGCCAAGGAGCGCGGCGACATCCTCACCGACCAAATCAGCATGGTGCGTATCTGGGTTTATCCGGTGCTGGCATTCATCGTCGCTTTCCTGCCGACCTTGATGGTTGAACTGGGTTTCTCCACGCTTTTTCACCGCGACGAGCAGCGCCGCCCATATCGCGTCGGTTTCTTGGGGCGCCGGCTGCACTGGCTTTACACGCGCGCTGGTCGCGTAAAGATTGCGCGCGCCGAGCGCATGGCCCGCGAAGCAACGGCCACGCTTACTCTGCGCAACAAGGCGCTGGCGAACGAAGTCGCCGCCCAAGAAAAGACCCTGGCGAACGAAGTCGCCGCTCGCGACGAAGCCTTGGCGAACGCGATCACCATTCGCGACCAAGCGTTGGCGGCCGCGATCGCTGCCCGCGACGAGGCGTTAGCGAGCGCCAAGACCAGTGCGGAGCAAGCTCTGATCGAGAAAGAAACCGAAGCGCAGTCGGCGCGGGCGGCCATCGAAGCTGCCGCCGCGGTGCATGAGGAGCAATTGAAGCAGAAGAAAGATGAGTGGGTTGCCAAGTTTGCCAGCCTTGCAGATTCGCTCAACCGGGCGGTGGCGGAGAAAGATGCTTTGCGTGATTTCCAGAAGGCAGAGATTGAGCGTCAAGTTCAGTTGCGCCAAAATTCCTGGTCAGATCGCCTGACGCAAATGCGGCAGGAATTAGACGCCCAGCGAACCACCAGCGAGACGGAACGCGCGGCCATGATCCAGGAAAACCACCAGAAATTTCTGGAGGTTTCGGAAGATTGCAAATCCAAGGTCATTCAAGCCCGTCGCCAGGCAGCCGATGCCGAATTGGCGGCGGCGGAAAAACTGGCCAAACAGGCGTATGAATTGAAGGACGCCTTGAGCGCCCGCGATATGGCGGTTTCTCAGCTGCAACAGCAGACGGAATCCCTCTCCCTCAAGTTGACTCAAGCCAAGGACGAAGCCGCCCGTGAATTGGAGAAAGCCGCGCGGCAGGAGAAGCACCGTTCCGAGCGGCAGCAATTGGAGTTTGTGAAGAGCCTGCGCCAACGTGACGATGAACTCGCCCACCAATTAAAGCAGCGGGAAGAGGAATTAGCCCTCGAATTTGACGCCCGCTTGGTGAAGGAAAAGTCCCGGGTTGACGAGGATGCCTGCCACCGCGAGGAGGAGCTTGAACGTCAGTTGGAGGTCCAGGTCCGAGAAGTGGACGCCCGCTGGAAACAAGAAGTCCAGCAACGGGAGGAGGTCGTTCAAACCCGGCTCAAACAGCGGGAGCAGCAACTACAGGTGCAAGCCGCCCAAGAGTTGCGCCGCGTTGAGTCGGAAATGGAACGCCAGTTCGACGCCAAATCGCGCGAGGCTGACGCGCGGTTGAAACAGGAATTGCAGCAGAAGGACCTGGAATTCCAGGCCAAGCTAAAGCAGCGCGAACAGGATTTGGCCACCCGGGCCGCCGCTCGCGATACGGAATTACAGAATCAGTGGGCCGCAGATTTGCGCGTCCGTGAGGAGGAAGCGGCCCGCCAGACCGAGGCGCGCGTGCGGGCCACCGAAACCCGCCTGGGTCAGGAGGCACGGCAGAAGGAAGAGCTTCTCGAAATCAAATTCCGCCAGCGCGAGCAGCAGCTCCAGGCGGAGTTTGACGCCCGCCAAGCCGAGATCACGGGCCAGACCGAGCATTTTCGTCGGCGCCGTGACGTGGAGCTCGCCGATGCCGGGCAACGTGCGCTTCGCGAACTGGAAGTCCAACTGCGTCAGGAAATGCAGAAGAAAGAGGAGATGACCCAAGCCAAGGCTCGGCACCGGGAGCAGGAGTTGCTCGGCCAGCTGCACACGCAAGCGGAGGCCAGCCAGCTGGCGGCGCAGGAGCGGGAGAAGCAGTTGGAGCAATTGCGCCGCAACACCGAACCGCTGAAAGCGTTGCTGGCTCGCACCGAGAAGGAACGTGACGACGCTCGACATGCCGCTACTGAGGGCGTCCACCATGTGCAGGACATGGAGAAAAAATTGTCGGAAGCGTCCTCGTTGCTCACGGGCTGGAAGAATGGGAAAAGTTCGGCTGCAGCCCGAGTTGGCAGGGATGTCCTGCAGGTTGTGCCTATTGGATAAGGACCATCCGGCGAACAATGATTGCCCGCTGATCAATCAGTTCTGCGTCACCAGCGCGCTAGGGAGTCGGGGGCGCCGGATATTGGCTGGAGGCAAGCTGGCATGGTCGGAGCATCCCGGCAGCGGGCTGTGACGCTGGAATCATAATCGGCCCAAGGCAAGAGACCTGCCGTCCGGAGATTTTGGTGCAAAGTCCGTCCCGCCTGCGATGACTTCCTGTTTGGGGGCAGGATGGTTGTAGATTCATAGAGGCGTTTGGTCTTGCCGTCTTTCTTCTCCCGATTCACCAGCTTGAACGTCGGCTTGAAGTGGTTGGTGAACTGACTCCCTTCCTGGGACTACAACTCGTTCATCAACGCCACCAGTTCGGGATGTTTAAAGCGGTCGTGGCCGAACAACTGCCGCACATGCGTCCAGTTCTTGTGTTCGCAATGCGCGTTGTCGTTATTGCGATACGCCCGGCTGCGCGTCCAGGGCATCTTGGCCGCACGCCCCGTCAGGTGCTTGTGCAACGCCCAGTTGAGGAACTCGCCGCCGCTGTCGGTGGGGAAGTCTTTCATCCCATACGACACGGTCTTCTCCAGTAACTTCAACTGCGCGAGAACGGCATCGGCACTCTTGTTCCAGACGGCACGATTCTCCGTCCACCCGCTGTAAAGCTCCGGGAACGTGAGGGAATTGACGTAATC
>JANOHH010000775.1:0-1748 GCA_031406395.1 Verrucomicrobiota bacterium
GCACGACCACCGTTACATCCAGGTGATGCATGACGTAATCATTCAAGCTTCCGACGATCCCGAGTTCAAGACCGGCGTGACGACGCTGTATAACAACGACACCGACAACACTTCCGGCCTCGGCGTCGGCACGGATCGCGAATACTTTGAGCGCCATTTCGGCCGCGTGTTTGACGCGAAGGGCGTGAAAGCCCGCTACGTGCGCGGCTACACCAAAGGCAGCAACCTGAGCGCGCTGAATTGCTGGCAGGAGATCGAGATTTACGCCTTGCCGGCCAAATGAATCGCTGGACCGCACTGGCCCTGCTGCTGGCGGTTGCCGGCGCACTGGCCTTGCGCGTTCCACAACTCGCCATTCGTCCGTTGCACAACGACGAGGCGATCAATGCCACCAAACTGGCCGCCCTTTGGGAAAAGGGCGAATACCGCTACGACCCGCATGAATATCACGGGCCAACCTTGTACTACAGCTCGCTGCCGTTTCTGGCACTGAGTTCCCTGATTAATTCCAAAGCGAGGGCCGGCAGCCAACTGCCCGCCACCCAGGGCATGGCTGGCCCTACCTTCAGCGATAGCGAACTCCGCATCGTGACCGTGGCGTTTGGGGTCGGGCTGATTCTCCTGCTCGTGCTGCTGACCGACGGTTTGGGCCCGGTGGCCGCGGTTTGGGCTGCCAACTTCCTCGCAGTTTCGCCAGCGATGGTTTTCTACAGCCGGTATTTCATCCACGAAATGCTGCTGGTGTTCTTCACGCTGCTCACGCTGGCGGCCGGTTGGCGTTACGTGCAGTCGCGCAAACTCGCTTGGGCCGCCCTGACGGGCGCCGGGGTCGGCCTCATGATCGCGACGAAAGAAACCTTCGTTCTTACCCTTGCGGCGATGGCTTTTGCCCTCATCGCCACCTGGTCTTGGAACGGCTGGCGCGCGCGGCGTTTGGGAGCCACGGCGGCATCGGTCCCGCGATCAACATGGCGGCCCGCATTCCGCCATGTCATGCTCGCTTTGACCCTGGCTGGTGGCCTGTGGTTGGTGTTGTTCAGTTCATTCTTCACGAACGCCAGCGGGTTGGTTGATTCGGTAAAAACCTATTTGCCGTGGCTGCATCGGGCGGGCGGCGCTTCGCCGCACATCCATCCGTGGAACTTCTATCTCGAACGTCTGGTTTGGTTCCATCCGCCGAAAAGCCCGGTTTGGAGCGAGGCATTGATTTTGTTGCTCGCGGTCGTCGGCGGTGGGGTGGCCTTCTGCAACAATCCGGCGCTGCGCGCGCAACCAACCTTTGCCCGCTTCCTCACATTTTACACGCTGGCGCTAACGGCGATTTACACGTTGATCTCGTACAAGACGCCGTGGTGTCTGCTGAATTTCTGGCTCGGCATGATCCTGCTCGCGGGCATCGGCGCGGCAGCCTTGTTCCGGCTTTGTCGCTCAACCCTGACCAAGTTACTTCTCGGGGCCGTACTGGCCGTGGGCGTGGGACATCTGGGAGCGCAGGCCTGGCGCGCGGCGGTGACGCAGGCGGCCAACCCGCGCAATCCCTATGTCTATGCCCAGACGCGGGAGGGCGGTCGCCAGTTGGTGGCGCGCGTCGAAGCCGTAGCCCGCGTGGCGTCGGGGGCGGAAACCGTCGTGAAAGTGATCGCACCGGAAAGTTACTGGCCGCTGCCATGGTACCTGCGCTCCTTCAAACACTTGGGCTGGTGGGACAAGCTGCCCGCCGATCCCTATGCGCCAATCGTGCTCGTCTC
>JANOHH010000476.1:0-1276 GCA_031406395.1 Verrucomicrobiota bacterium
CAAGCCCCAGCAGTGAACTGGCCGGTGCCATTGTAGCCACCGCCACCCTGGCCGAACTGGTTGCCCTGCCAGAACAGGTCGCCGTCGTCCGTGTTGTTCACGGAAGCACCGATATTAATCAAGGAAGCGGCACCCGCCCCGGTGGTGTCTACCATAACATCCATGATCAAGGTGTATTGATTGACTTTCGTGCCGCCGCCGTTCGGAGCGATGCCGTGCGTCATGACATAACCGATCTTGCGGCTCAGATCACCCGGAACCTCCATCACGTTGGCAACCTGTCCGTTGATATCGGCGATGCCTAAAGACGTCGTGGTGCCGAATTGGGTCTTATTCGGATTGCTGCCCGTCGGTCCGTCAAACGTAGGATCGAAATACTGGAGTGGGTTGCCGACAGCGGCCTCCAAATTACCGAAGTCAAAATCCCATTGACCGGTGACCTGAGTGGTGGAACCACCGGCGACGTTCACCGTGAACGCCCAAGTGTTGGTGTACAATTTCGCGTCGGAGTCGGCATAAACGAGGCGAACCGCATTGTTAGCCGTGGCCCAGTTGCCGTTGGGGCTGTATTTAATGGTGGTCTTGTTGCCCACCTTTGAAAGGGTTTGCGGAAGAACGGTGGTGCCGTTGACGGAAAGTTGAACATTACCCGTATTAACCGTGGTCGTGCCGTCAAAAAGAGTGATGGCGATTTGCGCGGAAGAACCGTTGCCGGCGGAACCCGGGGACGGAACAATGTCGGCAATGTAAGGCGAATTATAAACCGCGTTGGTGGAGGAGCGATAGGCCTTGAGGATCGCAGGGTCAGTCAACGTATCGTTGATCAGGACGCGCACTTGGGTGTTGGTATCAACCAGATAGAACTGCAGGTTGGCACCGCGACCTTGTTGCCAGTGGACCAAACGGAAGGGATAGGCACCTCGGACGGGCACCACCACTTCAAACTGGTTTTCGATGTACTGGTTGCCGCCAAAACCGGCGGCGCCAGTGCCGCGCTGAAACTCAGCGAGCTTGGTGGCGAAGAAGTCCCGCGGGTTGGCGCCCACAAAGACAGAGGCGCCGTCGTCGTCGTTCACGTCGGTACGGTCCGCATTGGCGCTGATCGCCAGCGTGTAAACGCCGGGCTCAAGCACCACCAGCGCCACCGATTCATCGGCGAACTGATCTGTTCCATCGCCGGCGAGGTTGGGAATACCACCAAATACAACTGAGTCAAAGACAG
The DNA here is from genome assembly GCA_031406395.1 of Verrucomicrobiota bacterium. Taxonomy (GTDB): domain Bacteria; phylum Verrucomicrobiota; class Verrucomicrobiia; order Limisphaerales; family JADLHS01; genus JADLHS01. The sequence goes on from JANOHH010000476.1 coordinate 1,223, forward strand.
CCCAAACAGTCCCGTCGCTGTCCTTGGGGGACACAGGGAAGCCATCCCGCTCGA
>JANOHH010000857.1:0-3775 GCA_031406395.1 Verrucomicrobiota bacterium
GCCAATTTTCAGGGATGAGGAGGATCATCGGCGTTTTCTGGAAACCCTGGGCGAGGCGTGCGCGAAGACCGGCTGGCAGGTGCATGCCTATTGCCTGATGTTGAACCATTTTCATCTGGTGGTGGAAACGCCCCAAGCCAATCTGGCGGTCGGGATGAAATGGTTTCTGGGCACGTACACTTCGCGGTTCAATCGGCGGCACAAGTTGTTCGGGCATCTGTTCAGTGGGCGCTACAAGGCGTTGATCGTGGCGGAAGGGCGATCCGTGGAAAGTGCGACTAGCGCGGCGGCGGCGGGGGACGACGATGACGCTGGCGTGGATTGCCGCGCGCTTGGCGATGGGAAGTGCGAGCATGGTGACGCATTGTTTAAGGAAGCAACCCCAATGAACCACAATTATCAATTATCGGGATTGACCCCTTTACGGCGGGACAGATGTGATCCATCGTGGGGATCGGCGCGAGCCGATTTTTGAGGATGATTCCCGTTGGCCGTTCGGGATGCGCCCCTGATTCAGCGTGGCTCCGGTTCGGCGAGGCAATACAGGAAACGTTCGCCGCGTAGGTAAAGTTCCCGAGCCGCCAGGGCAGGGGAGGCGCTGAAAGAATCGTCGAGTTGGTTGACTGCCACGATGGCGTTTTCGCGATCATGACGCAGCACCACGGTCGCGCCATCGCGGCCGGTGACGTAAATGCGGCCCGCGGCGCCGACGGGTGAAGCGAAGATGAAGTCGCGGATGCCTTCGAGCCGGAGCGGTTCGCCCAGCGGTTTGCCGGTGGCGGGTTCGAGGCGGGAAAGGATGTTCTGATTGTGCCGCAGGAAATAGAGCGTGCCGTCGTAGAGCAAAGGCGAGGAAACGTAGGGCGTCATGCGGTTGAGCTTCCAGGCCACGCGATCGGTGCCGGTGAGGTTGCCTTTCGCCCCCGCCAGACGGATGGCGAGCATCGCCTGCTGATAATAGCTGTTCCCGGCAATGACCACGCCGTGGCCATACACCGGTGACGAGACGACGTTGTCCGTGAGACCGGCGCATTCCCAAAGCTGCGTGCCCGTGGCTAGGTCGTAGCCGCGCACGCGTTTTGTAGCGCTCACGATGATCTGCGGCTTGCCGTCGTGTTCGATCACCAGCGGCGTGGACCAGGAAGTCTTTTCATCCCGCGCAACTTTCCAGCGCTCTTTGCCGTTGCGTTTGTCGAAGGCGTAAAGGAAGGACTCGCCTTCATGATCCCAGCAAACGATGAGCGCGTCGCCGTAAAGCACGGGCGAACTGCCTTCGCCGTGGGCGTGGAGGGTTTGCATACGACCGAGGTCCTTTGACCATTTCACTTCGCCGTTCAGGTCGAGGCAGTAGAGGCCGCGGGAGCCGAAAAAGACGTAGAGATGTTCGCCGTCGGTCACGGGCGAATTGGAAGCCAGGCTGCCGGTGGTGTGTCCGCCTTCGTGCGGGAACTCCTCGCGCAGGACTTTTTGCCAGAGCACCTTTCCGTCCCGGCGGCTGAGGGCAAGGACGACAAATTGATGCCGGTGCGTGACGGGCACGCTGTCGTGAACGCCGGGGGCGCTGTCATGGACGGGCTTCTGCGCCTCGCCGACGGGGATGGCGGCGGTGACGAAAACCGCGTCGCCCAAGACGATAGGCGAGGAATGGCCTTTCCCGGGCAGGGGGATTTTCCAGCGGACATGGTTGGTCTCGCTCCAGTGCAGCGGCGGATTGGCGTGCGGCGCCACGCCGGTGGCCGCCGGTCCGCGCCACTGGGGCCAGTTGTGCAGGTAGTTCGTGCGGGCCTGGTCGCCCGCATCGTCCGCCAGCGCCGGAAGCGCGAACAGATAAACTAGGGTTGGCAGAAAGCGTAGCGGGGTCAACATGCTGAGGCATGGTGTAGCCTTTGGCAGGTTCGGTGTCAAAGCACGTGTGGCGTCTGGCGAATGGAAAGGGCGCTGTCGTTTGGGACTTAATCCTGATCTTTATCTTTTTCTTAATCGCCTCGGTAAAGCTCTCGGTTTGAATTTGGGAAGGGGGGTGAAGATTAAGATGCAGAGCAAGAGCAAGATTAAGAGTAAGATAAAGAATTGAAACTTACCCGCATCTGCCAGTCGGATCATCTACCCAGGGACCGAGTTTTGCCTTGTCAGCGGTAATGAGTCGCGAACAATACCCGCGCATGAATCACGTTCCGCGCCTCATTCTCTGTGTGGTTGTTTTCCTGTCGCTCGCCGCCAGCTGCGTTAGCGCCGCCGATGACAAAAGCGCCGCCACCAACGCCGTCTGGCTGGCCGAGCATTACACCAAGTACGAGCACCGCATTCCGATGCGCGACGGCGCGCGGTTGTTCACGCGGGTCTATGTGCCCAAGGACGACGCCCAGACCTGGCCCATCATGCTCACAAGAACGCCCTACGCTTTGAAGCCCTACGGCGCGGACAATTATAACGATCCCAGCGGCACCTTCGCGACTTTGGCCCGGGACAAGTTCATTCTCGTCACCCAGGACGTGCGCGGGCGCTATGCCTCGGAGGGTGATTTTGTGCACGTGCGGCCGTTCAACCCAAACAAGGGGCCGAAGGATGTGGACGAAAGCACCGACGCCTGGGACACCATTGATTGGCTCGTGAGAAATGTTCCGAACAACAGCGGCAAGGTCGGCATGTTCGGCATTTCCTATCCTGGCTTTTACACTTCGATGGGAATGATCGACACCCATCCCGCGCTCAAGGCCGCGTCGCCGCAAGCGCCCATTGCCGACTGGTTCATGGGTGACGATCTCCATCACAACGGCGCGTTCTTCCTCTCGCAAAACCTGGGTTTTATGTACTCGTTCGAGCAGAAATCCGACGACCCGTTGCACGATGGCGGCCGGAATTTCGTCTTCAATAATCCCGATGGTTACGACTTCTTTTTGCGCATGGGGCCGCTCGCCAATTCCGACACGGTGTTGTTCAAGAGCGCGATCCCGGCGTGGACCGAGTTCCTTGCGCATCCGAATTACGACACCTTCTGGCAGGCGCGAAATATCCGGCCCCACTTGAAGAATATCCACTGCGCCGTAATGACGGTGGGCGGTTGGTTCGATGGCGAAGATTTGTTTGGCGCGCTGGAGACGTATCGCTGGGCGGAGCGCCAGAATCCCGGCATCACGAATCTGCTCGTCATGGGTCCGTGGGCGCACGGCGATTGGGGGCGCAAGGACGGCGAGAAGCTGGGGAACATCAAGTTTCATGCGAAGACCGCCGCCTTTTATCGCGAGCACATCGAACTGCCGTTCTTCCGGCAATTCCTGAAGGGCGACACCAACAATCCGTTACCCGAAGCCTTCGTCTTTATTACCGGCCTGAACCAGTGGCGTCGCTTCGAGGCGTGGCCGCCGCGTACCGTGCGCGAGCAAAGGCTGTACTTCCAACCCGGCGGCAGCCTCACGTTTGCGCCGCCGGCCGAAGCTGCGCCGGGCTTCGATGAATACGTCAGCGATCCGGCCAAGCCCGTACCGTTCACGCTTGAGGTGACGACTGGTTATCCGCGCGGCTATCCGGTGCATGACCAGCGGTTCGCCGCGTCGCGGCCCGACGTGCTCGTTTACGAAACGGAACCGTTGGAGGAAGACCTGACGTTCGCCGGCCCGCTCACGGCCACGCTCTATGTCACCACCACCGGCACGGACGCGGATTGGGTGGTGAAGTTGATGGACGTTTACGATGCCGATTTTCCGAATCCGGATCCGAATCCCGCCTATGTCGTCATGGGCGGTTACCAGCAACTCGTGCGCGGCGACGTCATGCG
>JANOHH010000881.1:0-3029 GCA_031406395.1 Verrucomicrobiota bacterium
GCTGCCCCGTACACTGTCGTGCCGGACACCAGTGGGCTTCCACACGGATTAGCTCCGTCCATCGAATTGGTAAAGTCCTTGAGCACGGTGTAGCCGGTGCCGTCGTCGGCGATTTTGAACACCGTGCCACAGGCCGAACCGCCGCCTGAAGAGGTCGTTCCGTATACGTTCGTGCCAGACAAGGTCAGACCGTCTGGACTGGCTCCGTCTCCTCCCGCAAAATGCGTGACCACTGCGTAGTCACTCCCGTCAGCCTCCAGTTTGAACACGGTGCCAAAAGTGTGGTTGCCTCCTTCGGAGGCCGTGCCATACAGGGTGGTGTTGGACAATACCAAGCCCGCATAGGGGAAGCTTCCATCGGCGCCGCTCAACTCTTTCAGCACCGTGAAATCACTTCCGTCTATGCTCAGCTTGAAAACGATCCCATTCCCGGAACTGCCGCCCTGGCTGGTCGTCCCAAACAAGGTGGTGCCGGACACCACGAGATCCGCACAAGAATTTGCCCCGTCGCTGCCATTGAAGTGTTTCAGCACGGCGAAGCTACTGCCATCGGTATTGAGTTTGAAAACGGTGCCGTAATCGTTAGTTCCTCCGTACACTGTAGAGCCATACAGCGTCGTGCCTTCCACTGCTAGGCTGCCTTCAGGTCCGGCCCCTTCAGCGCCGTTGAAATGCTTTAGTACCCGGTAGCCGCTACCGTCCGTGTTAAGCTTGAACACCGTTCCCACATCGTTGCTTCCTCCTCCGCTGGTGACCCCGTATAGCTCGGAACCGGAAAGCACCAAACCCGCATAAACTGCCATGCCATCATCGCGCGTGAAGCTTTTCAATACTACATAGCCGCTGCCGTCCGTGTTAACCTTGAACACCGAGCCGTAACCGCCACCATAGGCCGTTGTGCCGAACAGGGTGTCTCCCATGATGATCAAATCTCCATGGGGATAGGCCCCGTCCCCACCGTCGAACTCCTTGAGCACGGCAAATCTACTACCGTCGGTGTTGATTTTGAACACGGTTCCGTATTCACCGCCGTTGCTCCCCCCGCCGCCGGCAGTGCCGAATAATGTCGCGCCGGACAGCACCAATCTGGTGCCCGGATTTGCCCCGTCAACTCCGGTGAAGTCCTTGAGTGCCGTATAACCGCTGCCATCGGGGTTGACTTTGAACACCTGGCCCATGTTTGCCTGGCCACCTTCTGCCGCAGCTCCGTAGAGCGTCCCATCAGGCCCTTGCGCGAGTGGTGCGTAGGGGTACAACCCCATTGCATTCGTGCCAAACGTGTGCAAGATCGTATAGGTCTGCGCTGTCCCGTTCAGCATGCCCGCAAGGCAAAGCAGCGCGACACCCCCCCGCAAGAGTGGAAACTTCTTGGACTTTACCCATAACCGGTTTGCTATTTCGATTTTAGTTTTCATAGAGGACTCCTTTCCGCGATTTGGCGCGGGAATGGCACCATGGGGGGTGCTGGGGTGAGGTTGCAAAATCTTCCGGCGGCGCGGGACGTGAGATAGACTGGTCGTGGCCGCCACCTGTTTCACGCTTATGAATGCAGCTATTCATCGAGCGCGATCGTGACGAATTCGCAAATGAAACTAATGCCGCACGTGGCTGATGCAATGGGGAGGGAGACGATTTTCAAAATGCAAACAGTAATCATCAGAAAACAACATCGTGACTGCTGGGTATGATAAATATTACGACTGCTTGCGAAAAGAGCGGCGTGTGCCTTGGCTCCACGAATTCCAATACTAAAGCCGACGGCGCGTTGTCAATGCCTCGGCGTTGGCGCGGCGGTTGAATTCGTTGAGGTGGAAGAAACCCTCGCTCTGCGAACCGAAGCCGCAACCCGGGGTGATCACGATGTTGGCCTTGCCGGGAGATTTGTCGAATGCCTGCCAACTCGTGATGCCCTTGAAATAAAGGTGAGCCATTCGTTAGCATGGGCGGTCAAGCGCATCGAGGTTGCTATGCCCTCAAGAAATCGGCCCCAATCCGACTTGCGCAGTTCACTCCGCCGCCAGGGCGAGCGTCATTCGGGCGATCTCCGCGCGGTGACGGCGGAAAGTTTCCACATCGGTCCAGGTGTGGTTGAGGACCCGGCCGCCCGCGCAAAGAAAATCGCGACTCTCGACAAAAAGTTCATCCGCTAGCTCAATCACGTCCCGCAGCGCGATAGCGGCGACGTCTTCCAGCCAGTCACGCTCGGCTTCCTACCGCATTTTCGGTACGGGCAATTCAACCGGACACTCGAGGGCATATTCATCGTTGACGACTTTCCCGGTGAACCTGTTATCCGACTTGGTTGTGGCGTGCGTCCAAAAGCCAATCGAACGCTCCGCTGCGCGATGGATCGGTCAATAGATCTCACTCACCTTTACCGGCCGGTTTTCCTGCAATGACTTTTTAGCCGCCAGGCCCAGGACGACCGCCATCAGTCCGTCCTCGCCACCCGCCGAAGGCGTCGTGCCGTTGTGAATGCAATCCACGAATTGTTGTAGCTCCACGACATAAGCTTCCGCGTAACGCTCGAGGAAAAAATACTGCGGCTTGGCCGAGGAGACACTCTCCGCATTCAGCAGGACATGATTGTCCGGCGTGCGATTGGCGACCGCCACCATGCCCGCCGCGCCAAAGACCTCCACGCGCTGGTCGTAGCCGTAAACGGCCCGGCGGCTGTTATCGATGGTCGCCAGAGCGCCGTTCGCCAGGCGAAGCGTCACCACACAGGTATCCACATCCCCGGCGCGGCCAATCTCCGGATCGACGAGCGCCGCTCCCATGGCGAAAACTTCGACGGCTTCGCTACCACTCAGGAAGCGCACCATGTCGAAGTCGTGAATGGTCATGTCCAGAAAGATTCCGCCAGAGACTTTCACGTAGGCGATGGGCGGCGGTGCGGGATCACGACTGGTGATCCGCACTTGGTGCGGTGCGCCAATCTTTCCGGCGGCCACCAATTCGCGCGCTTTGGCGAAGCTGGGATCGAAACGACGGTTGAAGCCGACCTGGAACTTGACGTCGGCTTGGCT
>JANOHH010000885.1:0-4515 GCA_031406395.1 Verrucomicrobiota bacterium
CATTACCCCGGTCGCTCGGAGTGTCTGGCCTGCCATACCCCCGCAGGGTGGTTTGGCCCTGAGCTTCAATACTGCCCAACTCAACCGCGATCATGATTACACCGGCATCTTCACGAACCAGCTCGAAGCCTTGAGTGGCGCGGGCTATTTCAACAACCCGCTCCCCAATCGCCACCTGCTACGCTCGCTCGCCGCCGCCACCAACGCGGCGGTCAGCCTCGAATACCGCGCGCGTTCGTACTTCGCAGCTAATTGTGTGCAATGTCATCAGCCTTCCGGTGCGGCGGGGTTAGCGATGTGGGACGCGCGCATTGCCACCCCCGGCCCGCAGACTGGCATCATTAACGGGCCACTGAACAATGATTTCGGCAATACCAACAACCGCGTCATTGTGCCCGGCTCTCCGTCAAATTCCATCCTGCTGCAACGCGTCGCCAATTTGGGCTCCGGCCACATGCCACCCTTGGCGACCTCCGTGATCAATACCCAAGCCGTCCAACTTCTCAGCGCGTGGATCACGAACGGGCTTGCCGCCTACCAGAGTTACCCGGACTGGCAGTTGATTTACTTCAGTGACACCAACGCCCCCGCCGCAGCGCAACTCGCCGATCCTGATGGGGACGGGGCCAAGAATTATCTCGAATACCTCACCGCCACCGTGCCGACCAATGCGACCACAGCATGGGGCATCTCCATCGCCCAGAGCAATGGCAACGCAACCATCCTCATTCCGCAGGTGGTAAATCGGGCGTTCGAAGTTCAAACCACCACTAATCTGCTCAGCAGCAATTCGTGGTCGGCCTTGAATCTTCCGGCCAACGCGCCATTCTTCCCCAGCTCCAATCGGACGGCCATTGTGGAGGAAGCGCTGTCGCCCGGTTCGCCACATTATTATCGGGCCCGCGTGTTCGAACCCTGATTCCAGAAAATCCCATTTGAATTCAGCCGGGCGGTTTCTATCATCGGCCCGATGAGTTTACCGGTCTATCACGCCCGTCGCGCGCATCTGGACGACCTGCCAGCGCTGAAGGCACTTTGGGAATCCATGCGTTTTCCCACCGCGGACCTGGAAAAGCACCTCACCGATTTTCAGGTCGTCCACGATGCCAACCAGCAGGTCGTGGGCGCGTTGGGCTTTCAAATGGCGCAGCGACATGGGCGAATTCACAGTGAGGCCTTCGGCGATTTTGGCGTCACGGACCAGGCACGACCGTTACTTTGGGCGCGAATTCAAACCCTGAGCACCAATCATGGCCTCCACCGCTTGTGGACCCAGGAACGGATTCCCTTCTGGACCCAGAACGGGTTCCAACCGGCGGCGGCAACCATCCTGGAGAAGTTGCCCGCAATCTGGGATCGCGCCCAGCCCGACTGGCTCACCCTGCAGCTCAAGGACGAGCAAGCCATTGCATCGCTCGACAGGGAATTCGCGATGTTCGTGGAATCGGAGAAAAGCCGATCCGCCGAGGCGTTGGGCCAGGCGCGAGCGGTGAAAACGTTTCTGCTGGTCATCATCGGACTCATCGTCCTCGCGCTCGTTGTGGGTGCCCTTTACGTTTTCGTCACCCGCGTTGCCCACGGATCATCGCCGCGCTAAGGGCAGCGTGAATTCGTCTGCGTGGTAGGAACTGCGTACCATCGGTCCACTCGCGACATGGATAAAGCCCATCTGCCGGGCGTGGCAACCAAGTTCGGCGAATCTATCCGGCGATACGAACTCCACCACGGGCAAATGTTTCAAAGTCGGCTGGAGATACTGGCCCAGCGTGAGGAGATCGCAATTTGCGTGTCGCAAGTCAGCCATGGCCGTGCGCACTTCATCCTCCCGCTCGCCAAGTCCCAGCATTAACCCCGACTTGGTATAGATGGCGTCGCCGCGCTTCGCCTTCACCTTCCGCAACACATTCAGTGAACGATCGTACGTGGCACGATGACGAACGTCCGGGGTCAATCGCCGGACAGTTTCGAGATTGTGGTTGAAAATGTGTGGGCTCGCTGCAAGGACGGCGTCGATCGCCGTGTCGTTATCCAGAAAATCCGGCGTGAGCACTTCAATCGCAATGCCGGGATTCAAGGCACGCACCGCCTCGATGGTTAGCCGGAAATGTTCGGCGCCGCCGTCTTTCAAGTCATCACGCGCCACCGCCGTGATGACGACGTGCTTAAGTCCCATCCGCCGCGTGGCTTCAGCGACGCGCGCAGGCTCGTCGGCTTCCAGGGCCAACGGCTTGGCAGTGCTGACCGCGCAAAAGCCACACGCCCGGGTGCAACGGTCTCCAGCGATCATGAAGGTCGCCGTGCCCTTGCTCCAACACTCCCAGTGGTTGGGGCACTTGGCGCTTTCGCAGACGGTGTGGAGTTTGAGTTCGTCCAACAAGTTGCGGGTTCGCCCGAAGGTGTCCGACGTGGGCAACTTGAGACGCAGCCATTCCGGGAGACGCGGGCGAGCTATGGAGTCAAGGGCAGTCATGAGGTTAGTGAGTCAGATGACTCCAGAACCTTTCCAGCTCCTCCGGTCCAAAATCAGCCAGGACTTGCCCATTCACAACCAGCACCGGGGCCAGTTCCTGACCGGAAAGCTTCACCATCTCGTCAAAACCGGCATCGTCGGCGATCACATCAACGGTTTCATACTCCACATCGTGATCGTCCAGCCACCGGCTGGCTTTGTGACACCATCCGCAATAGGGTTTGATGAAGAGCCGAATGGGATTGGGTTTCACAGCGCTTGGAATCCAGGCGATTCACCTGCCGGCTCACAACTTAAGACTGAATCTGCGCGGAATATTGATCAGAGGTTAGCAAGCTCCCCAGTTCCGCCGCGTTGCTCAGCTTGATCTTGAAAAACCAGCCGCCGGTATGCGGTTCAGAATTCACAAGGGCCGGGTTGTCCAACACGGCTTTGTTGAGTTCAATGATATCGCCGCTCAGGGGCGAATAAATATCACTGGCGGTCTTGACGGACTCAACCACGGCGCAGGCTTCACCCGCCTTTAACTTTCGCCCGAGTTCTGGCAATTCCACGAACACGATGTCGGTTAATTCATGCTGCGCGTGGTCGGTAATACCAACGACCGCAGTATCGCCACTGACACGCACCCACTCGTGGGATTTCGCGTATTTCAAATCGGATGGAACATTGCTCATAGGTAATTTCCAGAATGCGGGTGAAGGCTAACGGGATTTCCACTTTTGAAAATGTTTTTCGTCACCGCAGTGTAAAATTGAAAAACGAATCTGGCTAATTTCGCCGCGCCAGGCTGCGCAGCCTCAATTCGTCCGCTTCAATGTCACCAGCCAAGCATTCTCGCCTGGGGATTCTCCGCCAAACACGAGGATTTCACTCTTCGGCATCGGCAGCGTGTGCTTGGTGCAGACATCGCCTTTCTTGCCGTACAGTAAAACCTCCACCCTCTGGACGTCGAGCAGTTTTACTTCAATCGAGGCTTTCTCACTCATCACCACCCGATTGGCTCCGCCCAGCGGCAAGGCGAAAGCCTTCCGGTTGACTTCAAAATAATTGGCCCATTTCAAGGGCAATTTAGCGAGCCTCTTGCGCATTTCCGCGTCCGCTTCCTTGTGCTTGGGATTGGGGGAACTCTTCTCATTGGTGGCCCAGATGAGTTGAGCTTCAAAGTTGGCGTCCGCCGCCTGCACCCGGCTGCCGCCCAAAGCAAGCAGCGAAAGCATGAGCGCCAGACAGCCAGATCGAATCGCCGCTATCAAATTAAGTCTCATTCCCAATTAATTGTATCGGGGGAACCGTTTTCGGCAAACTCGTTTTCCGCCGGATAGGACAACCAGACCAAGGTCGTGCCGGAAGCAAAATCGCGGAAGGTGAAAGGCCCCGCATCAACCTGGGCGGTATCCGTCTCGGCAACCCCAAACCGGCGATCCACACCCAACTGTTGTTTGACCACCAACAGACCCATGAGCAGCGCGACCATGATTCCCGACGGGACCCTCAAGCGACGGAGCAGCGTAAGGATGGATGCTGAGGAACTCACCGGTACGCGCTTTTCTTGGTGTTGGATATCGCGCGCAATCTTGGACCAGTAAAACTCACGCGTCTCCGGCAGCTTGATTTCCGACTCAAAGCCCGCGAGAGCGTTTCGGGTGTTCGTCAACTCGGCCAGCAAGGCGCGGGCGTCAACATCTTGCGCCACCCAGTCAGCGATGGCTTTGGCCTCGCCGGACGACAATTCGCCATCCAGGTAGGCCTGCAATTCAAACTGTATGTCCTTTTTCATATTACAACCTTCACTCTGGCTTCTTCAAATCCTGCAATAACACGGCCATCTTTCGTCGCGCGTAAAACAACCGCGACATCACGGTTCCGATCGAGCAGTTCATGGTCTTCGCGATGGCCTTGTACTCCAGCTGTTCGAACTCGCAAAGGACCAGCACCGTACGATGCGCCTCGGAAAGCTGACTCAACGCCTGATCAATCCGCACCCGCAACTCGGCCCGCTCCAGTCGCTCAGTGGGGTTCACCGTCACCACTGGCATCTGCCG
>JANOHH010000887.1:0-3518 GCA_031406395.1 Verrucomicrobiota bacterium
TCCCGCGAGCGCGCCGAGAAAAATCGCGGCGGGTCAGACCATGCCCGGCGCGGTGGTCATGGGTATGACGGATGGCCACGTGGAAACGGTCAAGCTGGAGAAGCTTTGGGACTTCTATTGGCACAAAGATTACGTTCCGCCGGCCAAGCGGCCGAACTAAACCGGAACGATGTAGTCGGAATTCAACGCCAAGGCACAGCGCGGCGAAGCCACAACTAAAAAGCCGGACAGCCGGATTAAACGCAGAGGCCGCAAAGGGGCTCGCGAAGGCCGCAAAGAAAATTCACCTCCGCGTTCCTCGGCGCCAACCGTCGCGTCCTCGGCGTTAAAAAATCTTCGCAGGACCCGTTGATGTTGGGAGATAGCACTGCAAAGTGGCAAAGACGCCAAACTGGGACTGCCAACGGTAAAGGAAGGCCCCACCCACTGGCACCCACCAGACAGTGATGCCCTGTTCGTCGGATTGCTTGGTCTTTTTCTTTGCGCCTTCGCACCTTTGCGCCTTTGCGTTAAAAGTCTTCCGAATGGAATCGGCTAAAATGTTGCGGCGCACCGGGGGGGGGGATGCGCCCACCTACTCGTGGTAATTGTTTCCTTCGGCCCGGTGCTTCTTGTATTCCTCCACGATCTTGGCCTCAGCGTCGCGCGGCATTTCTTCGTAGTGGCTGAAGGCTTCGGTGTGCACCCCGCGTCCGCCCGTGAGCGATCGCAACGTGCTGGAATAGCGGTAAAGCTCTTTCGCTGGGGCATGCGCCTTGATGACTTGAAAGCTTCCGTCCACGTCCATGCCCTGAATCTTCCCGCGGCGACTCGACAAATCGCCCATGACCTTGCCCATGCAATCTTCCGGGATACGAATCTCGACGGCATGAATTGGCTCGAGCAGACATGGCCGCGCGGCGGTAAACGATTCCTTGAATGCGAAGTAGCCGGCGATCTGGAACGCGATGTCCTTGGAGTCCACCGGATGCATCTTTCCGTCGTAAAAATCGATCTGCACGTCCACGACACGGTAACCCGCCAGGATCCCTTCCTCACAGGCCTTGCTCACGCCTTTGGCGACGGACGGCACGAAGGAACGGTCGACATTCTGGCCGACGAGCGAATGGGTGAATTCCACGCCGGAGTCGCGCGGCTTGGGCTCAATTCGCATCCAGACTTCAGCAAATTGCCCCGAGCCACCCGTCTGCTTCTTGTGGCGATGCTTCGAATCGCCCTTCGTCCGGATGGTCTCCCGGTACCGAACGCGCGGCTCGTGCAATTCCACATGCACGCCGAAGCGGCGGCGCAGCCGGTCGGCAATTACTTCAAGATGCAGCTCCCCTTGCGCCGACAGAATCGTCTGATGGAGCTCCGAGTCTACGTGATGCAAGAACGTCGGGTCTTCGTGATGCAAAGCCGCCAGCCCGGAGGCGACCTTTTCCTCCTCGCCCTTCACGACACTCTTGAGCGCCGCGTGAATGTTGGGCTTGGGATACACGACCTTCGGCAGTGAAACGGGATGTTTCACGCTGCACAGGGTGTTCCCCGTATGCGTGTCCTTGAGTTTGACCACCGCTCCGATGTCGCCCGCGTTCAGCGACGGGGCGATGTCGCGCGTGTTGCCGTTGAGCAGGTACAGTTGACCGATCTTCTCCGTGATGCGCCGGTCGGTGTTGTAAAGTTCGCTCCCCGATTTGACCTGGCCGGAATAGATACGGAAGAAGGACAGCTCGCCGAACTGCGCCTCGCTCATCGTCTTGAACACGTAGCACACCGTCTCCGCGCCCTGGAGCTTGACCTCACATTCCCGACCCTCGGCATCCTGCGCCTTTACCACCTTGCGATCCACCGGGGACGAGCCGTATTTCGCAATCATGTCCAACAACCGCGCCACGCCGATATTGTTCACCGCCGAAGTGCAAAACACCGGCACGAACGATTGCTTTTGCACCGCCGCGTGCAAGCCCGCGCGCAACTCTTCCTCCGTGAGCGTGCCCTTCTCCATCCACTTTTCCATCAGCGTATCGTCCGCCTCCGCGATGTATTCGATGAGTTGCTTGTGCATCGCGGTCACGCGTTCGGCCAGTGCGCCCACCGCCGGCGCTTCGGTGAATTTCCCGCTCTGATCACCGGCATAGGTGATCACCTCGCTACGAATGACATCCAGCAATTGATTGAAGCCCGGCCCTGGATTCACCGGCAGACTCAGCGGGAATACTCGCGTGCCAAAATGTTCGCGCAGTTCGTTCAGCAACTTTTCAAAGTCGGTGTCCTCTTTGTCGAAGCCGTTCAGGACGATCATTTTGGGGATGCCGTCTTCCGTCGCATATTTCCACACCGCGTCCGTGCCTACACCCACGCCCTGAGCCGCATTCACGACGACGAGGGCGAAATCGCCAACGCGCAACGCCCCGAGCCCCTCGCTGATGAAATCCGTGTAGCCCGGACAATCAATGATATTGAACTTCTTGTTGAGCCATTCCAGGTGCAGCAGCGACGCCTGCACGGAAATCTGCCGTTGCTGCTCGCTCACGTGATAGTCCGACGCGGTGGTCCCGGCCGCGATGCTGCCCATGCGATTGATCACGCCGGCGCAGGCGAGCATGGCCTCCGAAAGCATGGTTTTGCCCGAGGAAGCGTGACCCACGACGGCGAAGTTACGGATGTCGGCAGCTTGATAGTCTTTCATAAAATAAATAAGGGCCGGAAGGTTGGATGAACCGAGGATGCTAGATTTGCCAGCTCAGCTTTCATGCGCGGGATACTAAAAAGCCACAGCGGCGATGCCAAGGCGGAATCCTTGACGTTTCTTGCCCAACTCCGTGCGTGATTTGTTGGGGTGGGCTTGAATCTACTGTCTTGCCCTCCTCGTCCTCGTTCTCCTCCTCGGTTTTGCGGTGGGAGTTCGAGGATTTCGGAGTTGCCATCTTCAACTCACCGGCGCAGCACCTTGGCGACAGCTTCGGTCCGGGTACGGACGTGAAGTTTCTCGTAGATACGGCGAATGTAGGTGCGCACCGTCTCAAAGCTGATTCCGAGTTTGTCGGAGATTTCCTTGTACATGAACCCCTGGCTGAGGAGATCGAGCACTTCCTGCTCGCGCGGCGAAAGATTCTCCGTGGGTTCGGCGGCGGGCGCGGCAACCGGCGCCGCGGGCCGGGCCGCGGACTGAAAAGACTGCACCACCTTGCGGGCGATGTGGGTGGACATGGGCGAACCGCCGTTCTGGACGTCACGCAGCGCTTCGAGAATTTCGGCGCTCTTGGAACGCTTGAGCAAATAGCCCGACGCGCCGGCTGCGAGGGAGCTGAAGATGTTTTCCGTGTCTTCGTAGGCCGTGAGCATGACCACCTGCGTTTGGGGCAGCAGTTGTTTCAACTGGCGCACGCACTCCACCCCGTTCATGCCGGGCAGATTGATGTCCATGAGCACAGCGTTGGGAAGCTCCTTGGGAATACCTTCGAGGGCCGCCTCGGCGCTGGCGTGCTGACCGACGCACTCAAAACCGTCTGCGCGACTGAGCACCCGCGCCAGGG
>JANOHH010000975.1:0-1402 GCA_031406395.1 Verrucomicrobiota bacterium
GCCGATGCGGTCCATCTTGTTGACGAAGGCGATGCGCGGAACATTGTATTTCGTCGCCTGCCGCCAGACGGTTTCCGATTGTGGCTGCACTCCGGCCACGCCGCAGAATACGGCCACTGCACCGTCGAGTACGCGCATGGAACGTTCGACTTCAGCGGTGAAATCAACGTGGCCGGGCGTGTCAATGATGTTGACGCGATGGGCCACGTCTTTGAACGCTTTATAAATCTTGTCTTCGCCGGGCTTGGCGCATTTCTGCGTCCAGAAGCACGTCACGGCGGCGGAGGTGATCGTAATGCCGCGTTCCTTTTCCTGCTCCATCCAATCGGTCACGGTGTTGCCGTCATCCACGTCCCCAATCTTGTGAATGAGACCCGTGTAGAACAAAATCCGCTCGGTGGTCGTGGTCTTGCCGGCGTCAATGTGGGCGGCGATGCCGATATTGCGCGTGCGTTCAAGCGTGTACTCGCGTTTGGGCGAGTTGGGCGAGTTCAGGTCGGGAGTGGCAGGAGCTGTCATAGTGATTAGATTGATAAAAAAACGCCCCGGGCAGTGTTTGCTTCCGGGGCGCGCTAAAAATTTTGGCCTACCAGCGGAAGTGCGCGAAAGCCTTGTTGGCTTGCGCCATCTTGTGAACATCGTCCCGCTTGCGGATCGCCCCGCCCTGGCCCTGATAGGCTTCCATGATTTCCGAAGCAAGCGCCTTGCTCATCGGTGTGCCTTTGCGAGCATCGGCGAAATCCACGATCCAACGCAACGCCAGCGCCGCCTGGCGGTCAGACGGCACTTCCAGCGGCACCTGATAGGTCGCGCCCCCGACGCGGCGGGGTTTGGTTTCGATGCGCGGCTTGGCATTGTCCACAGCCCGCTGCAAAATTTCAACCGGGTTCGACGCCGGATTCTTTTCGACGAGCGTCTCAAACGCACCGTAAACAATGCGTTGCGCGGTGCTCTTCTTGCCGGAGAACATGACGGTGTTGACGAGGCGAGCTACGAGCGCGCTCTGGAATTTTCCATCCCGCTGGACGGGACGTTTGGTGGCTTGACGACGACGTGACATGGCTTTGGTAGATCGTTATTCGGTTGACTCGTTGTTACTTGGCGGCGGCGGGCTTGGCGGCCTTGGGTCGCTTAACGCCGTATTTGGATCGGCTGACGCGGCGCTTTTCCACCCCGGCGGCATCCAGCGTGCCGCGCACGATATGGTAACGCACACCCGGCAAATCCTTCACCCGACCGCCACGCACGAGCACGATCGAGTGCTCTTGCAGGTTGTGGCCTTCGTCGGGAATGTAGGCGATGATCTCGAAGCCATTCGTGAGCCGCACCTTGGCTACTTTGCGCATCGCGGAGTTCGGCTTCTTGGGTGTCCGGGTCATCACTTGAATGCACACGCCGCGAC
>JANOHH010000981.1:0-2034 GCA_031406395.1 Verrucomicrobiota bacterium
GCGCTTTACCCGTGATGGAAAAAACATTCTGCCCCGCAGTCTTGGCCATAGTGTTGACATGACGGTCACACAGAAGAACCGCCAGCGGAATGATCACCCCCAGACCCATGAAAAACGCATAACTGATCCGCCCTTTCGTCAGTGGCTCGCCGGGCGGCAGCGGCGAATCCTGGCTGCCCGGACAAACGAAGATCGCCGTGTCCGCCGCATAGCGCGGCACCAGAACGGCCAACGCCTCCTCGGCTGTGCGTGCCGTGGAGACGACGGGAAACTTGCCTGCGCTGTCGTTGGCATAAATCTGCATCGCCACGTATAGCTTTTGCAGGTTCGCGGCACATTTTTTCTTTTGCTGCACCTGATTCTGGCGGGAGCCGAAGCCGAAATACATCGCGTACAGGACAAGAATAATCGCCAGAACGATCATCAATTCGATGAGGGAAAAACCGCCGGCACGGAAGCGGGTCGCCCGACAGCGACGGTCTGGGCCGGTTGGTTTCATGGCGTCGGTATAGCGGACACCGACGGGTCTGGCAACGCGATTTGCTCAGACTCCGTGCGCACGGAAGTGGCGGACAGATTGGTTTCGGTCTTAATCGTAATCATAATCTTGTTCTTAATCTCTTTTGGAATGTTCACGCGTCGGAAGCTGGCGGGGAGATTGAGATTACGATGAAGATTAAGAGTAAGAGTAAGAACCGCAAGTCCCCCGCCACACGACCCAATTATTCACTCCGCCAGTTTTCGCGCTGTAAGAAAAAGCCACGCCCAACCGACCAGAAAACTCAGCCCGCCGATCGGCGTAATCGCGCCCAGCCATTTCAAATTCGTGAGCGCGAGCACGTAGAGGGAGCCGGAGAAAATCAAGATGCCGAAGAAGAAACTCAGCCAGGGTCCAGTGGGCATTGGACGGCGCTGCGCCAGCCCCAACAACATCACCGTGTGGATGAAATGATAAAAAACCGCCTTCTCCCAGATCGCCGCGGTGTGGTTTTGGGTCAGCACATCCTTCAATCCATGCGCGCCGAACGCCCCGAGCGCCACGCCCAGAAAGCCCATCAACGTCGCTAGTCGGATGGCAAGGGTGTTGGTCATGTATGCGAACCGCAGTGTGCGGACCGCAAGCCCAGCTTTCAAGCCCGCGTTATTTTCCAGGCAAGCCTAAACTGGTTGCCACCGATTTGAGATACCGAGGGTGCCGACAAAATCCGAGCGAGCCCAACTCACGATTTTGTCGCCAGACGCGAGCGGTAGCCGAACAGTAAAGCGCTGAGTCCGAAGAAGCCAAACGTGCTGGGTTCGGGGATTTGCTGGTTGGAAAAAAATATGTTGTCCAAGTAACCGCCGCCAGTAAACCGCAATTCGCCTGATTGATTGGCAAAGGGTGAAATGTCGCCACCCCAGATATCGTAGTTCGGACCGCTGCTTAGGAACGAAACGGGAATCTGTTGACCGGCGAACGTCAGCGATGTTAACGGATTACCACCGCCACTTAATGAGTAAAACCGGATCGACACCGCAGAGGCGGGAACTGTCCCCGTCTGAGCGAGCGCTGGGATAAACAGACCACTTGGAAACGCAGGCTGAAGAAATACAGTGTAGCTGCCTTGCAATATGGGAAGAGGAGATCCTGGGCCTTGAAGTGTAATCGCAGCGGCACCGATGCTCACGGTGTTGTAAACCACTCTGCCTGTTTGAAATGTTCCCAAATATCCTTGCCACCCAGGCAGCGCATTTGCAATTGGGACTTCAGAGTTGGCATAAGGGATTATAGGCAGAATTGGCGATTCAAAATTCAGATTCGCAAAAGTCCCTTGGCCCAGACTGCTAGTCTTTGCAACAACAAGCAACGAAAAGCCCATGGCTAATGTCCAGTTTTTCATAGTTTTCCTTTCATCTTTTAACAAACGGATCCCCGACAGCTTGGAAACGGTCTGTCACCCGTGAATTCCATGCGGCAATCGCAAAATTTTCCCCGCCAGCCCAAAGCCCGAAATAAACAGTGGCGTTGTTGACCCCGCCGAGATTGGGTTCATC